>JAVJQK010000109.1 GCA_040218145.1 Sandaracinaceae bacterium
CTAGTCACCCGGATCAGCAGTGATTGGCAAAACCCCGCGAGCCATCGGCGCGCGAATCAAGGAACGACGACGAGGAATACCTCGAGTATTTCGAGGAGGAGTGACGCCGAGTCGCGCGTCGAGGGCCGAGGGGTCTTGTCATGAATCGCTGTTCCGGGTGACTGGCCTTCGGGTTCACGCGGGGCCGTGGTAGTGGACCCTCATGGCCGACGATCTCCGCACGGAGCTCCTGAACCAGCTGCGCGACTCCCACGAAGCTCTCCTCGACGGAATCGGTCAGTTCACCGTTCATCGCACGCCGGGGCGCCCGGCCGCTACGATGAGGAACCCCTTCACCGGGGCCCCGATGACGATGTCCGTGCCCGCGCGGACCCGGGTCTCCTTCACGCCGTCGCGCGCGCTGCTCGCCGCCCTCGAAGGAGGGACCGAGGTGGAGGTCGCGGGCGCCGACGCGGTGGCCGAGCTGCTCGCGGCGTACGACGCTCCCTCGTGGACGCTCGAGGCGCTGCTCCAGCGGCTGACGCGCCGAGGCCGCCGCAGGGGCTCGCCTCGGGCCTTCGAGCACGGCCCGACGCTGTTCCGCGCGTTCGCGGCCGAGGTCGACGACGCCGCGCTCGCCTCCACGGTTCATCTGGGCGATGGCCAGCCGAACCCCGACCACGCGTACGTCGCCGGGCTGCAGGGCGTCGACATGAGTCGCTACGGCGTGGTCCTCGAGGATGGCGGAGGCAACGCGTGGGTCGCCGCGCTCGAAGGCGATCCCGCGAGCGCGTTCTTCGTCGACCACGAAGGCACCAGCGGCCTCGACGACGGGATCACACTCGAGAACCTACTCGGCGCGTGGCTCTTCACCGATGAGCTGACCGCGACGCTCGGGGGCCGCGTGCTCGGCGGAGACTCGCTCCGGGCTGTCGAGGCGCGGCTCGCTCGCTGGCTCGGCCCGCTCCGCGCGGCCGCGCTGTACACCCCGCCTTTCTGAGCTGCCGCCTCTCCGTTCGCTGGCGCCCGGGCGATGCGCCGCGTACGCAAGACAGCAACGTTTGTGGACCCCAGGTTTCGGAGAGCGGAAGCTGGAACGGCCAGTCGTCCTCTGGACTCGACAGTTCGGACCGAGCGCGCATGACAATCAGGAGGGCTACGCCTCAGGGACGCTCTTCGTCTTATCGTCATTCCGGAAAGATCATTCAATCCAGCCACTTCGAGCTATGACGATATGACGAAGAGCGTCCCTCGTCCCAGCACTGACACCTAGCTCCAGCACCTCCTCAGCTCTCAGAGCCCGGACACCGTGACCGGGGTCGCTCGGTTGCGGGTGCTTCCGTCGCCCGCCGCTCCCCACTGGTTGATGCCCCAGCAGCGGATCTGATCGTCCGTCTGCAACGCGCAGATGTCCCAGTCGCCGACGCCCACCTCGAGGACGGGCCCGAGCCCCTCGATCCGCACCGGCCGCGGGACCGCGACACTCGGGATCGTGACCATTCCCCAGCACCAGAGCGAGCGATCGACGTCGATCGCGCAGGCCATCGGGCGACTCGCCTCGATGTGCGTCGCGGACGGGAACGAGGCGGTCGGGGAGAGCTCGGCCCGATACAGCGACGGGCCCGTCGAGCCCACGGCGGTGGTCCCGTCGCCGAGCTGCCCCGACTCATTCAAGCCCCAGCACCAGACGTGCCCCTCCGATCGCCGCACACAGGAGAACCCGTACCCGGTGGTGACCTGCTCCACGTCGTCGAGGCCCGGGACGTCCGCAGGCTCCCGGCGCGGGTCCGTCGTCCCGTCGCCCAGCTGCGCGTACTCGTTGTCGCCCCAGCACGCGACGGTGCCGTTGCGCCGGCTCGCGCAGCTGTGCCACAGCGACGTCGCGAGGCTGACGACGTCGCGAAGCCCGACCACCTCCACGGGAAGGTCGCGGTCGAGAGTCGTGCCGTCGCCGAGCTGACCAAACCGGTTGAAGCCCCACGCGAGCACGGTCCCGTCGACCTGGATGGCAAACGTGCTCGTGTAGCCCGCGGCGATTCGCGTCGCGCGCACGCCCTCGAGGTCGCGAGGCTCAGTTCGCCGTTCACGCGTCCCATCGCCAACCTCTCCCCAGAGGTTTCGGCCCCAGCACGCGACGGAGCCATCCCGACGACGGGCGCAGCTGTGACTCACCCCGACCGCGACCTCGACCACGTCGTCGAGCCCGATCACATCGACGGGGCTCGTGCGGTCCGTCGTCGTGCCGTCGCCGAGCTGGCCGTGGTCGTTGTGGCCCCAACAGGCGACGCGGCCGTCGTCGCGCACGAAGCAGACGTGCCCGTCGCCTCCGACGGCGAGGCGACGGGGAGGCAGCTCCGACGATTCGAGACCCCCACCGTCCGCGGGGCTCGCGTCGGCCGGCCTCGGGCCCGCGTCCCGGTCATCTGCGAGACGGTGGGACAGGTAGCAGCCCGGCGACACGATGGTCAGCGCGAGGAGCGGCCAGAGTGAGCTCACGCCCCGCGCCCTTCGGCGAGATGTGGACGGAGCGATGTTGGCACGACCTGGCATGGGCATTCTCCGTCCAGGGCCCAGAGCAAGCGCCATGCCTGGGGAAGCTGAGTCCCCGCTGGGGTCGGCGCCTCGGACTCCCACCGGTCAGCCCCGGAGACCCGGTTCGGCTCTTGGCAGCGTCCGGTTCGGTCGAGCGAGCACTGCGCTCCCCCTCCATCGACGACATCGCGGTGGGGGCCGACGGGACGATCGCTTCCCTCTCTCGCGGCGTGATCCGGCGACGGGACCCCAGCGGACATGTGCTCAGGATCCCCGCGGAGGGGACGATCCCCGGCACGACTGCGACGATGGACATCGAGGTCGATGGACACGGCGTGATCTGGGTCGCGTCGACGGAGGGCCTCTTCATCGGAACGGACGAGGGCCTCCACACCCTGACCGCGCCGATGGTGCCGGCCGCCCGCGGCCCGCTCGGCGAGGTCTGCATCCTCGGCTCGGGCCCGGAGCTCTCCGCGAACGATCTACGTCGCGTCGAATCAGCCGGGCCGTAGAAGGGATTGCCGCGACTCGGCCCCACGCGCGCGCCCGCGACGATGTACTGCGTCTCGGTGCCAAGCATGGGTTCGGCCTCGTAGCCTGCGGCTGCGAGATGAGCGCGAGCTGGCGCGCGGTCCAGGTGACGCGTCCGGCTGGTCGTAGGCGCGCGGCCGGTGTGGCCAGGCGCGGTGTGGGTGGTGGGTCCACCGGCGCTCACGGGAGCCGGGATCTCGCTCGTCCCCGGCCTTCCGGTTCTCGGACGCTGTTAGGATCGGTCGACCGCACCTTCAACATCGAGGTCTTCGTGTTCCACTACGTGTCGTCGGCCCTCTCCATGACACTCCTCGTCGCCGCCTGCGGGGGTGCGACCGCCGAGGATCCAAGCGCGGAGTCAGCGCCGAACGAGGCCCGACCGGCCGCGGAGCCGACGCCCGCGGCGCCGACCACGCCTGGCTCCGTCGACGCGGCCGCGCTGCACGGCGACTGGGTCCACCTGCACGAGTCCGACTCCGACGGAGTCGAGCTGTGGACGCACGAAGCGAGCCCCCCTCTCTCGCGCTTCCGGGGCACGATGTCGCTCCGCGCGGACGGCACCGCGCGCTACGCCGTTCTTCACCCGGCAGACGCGCACTACACGGCGAACGGCACGTGGGCGCTCGAGGGAAGCACGCTCGTCGTCACATACACTGCGACGCATATGCCCGCGGACGACCCCGGGCGCACCGTCACGGTCCGCTACACGGTCGTCTCGGCGAACGCCGACGAGCTCCGCCTCCGAACACTCTGACGCCACGCGAGCCAGGTCTCATCGGGCCTCAGCTCGAGCTGGAACTCGCGCCCGGCCGGGGACGATCCTCGTCATTCGTCGAACTCGCGCGCCAGAGTTTGACGAATGAATAGGATCGTCCCCGTGACAGGAAGAGAGGGCTACGCCTCAGGGACGCTCATCGTCTTATCGTCTTTCGGGAAAACTCAATCGATCCAGCTGCTTTTAGTTGTGACGATATGACGAAGAGCGTCCCTCCGGTCAGTTGGACCAATCGTCCCCCGGCACGAGACACCCGGCGCAAAGGCCGCCTTCGCACTTACCGCAAGCGGGGCTGTCAGCGCCCCGGTCGAGACCCCGGTTTGGGTCTTGCCACACGAGCAGGCCTCAACCCCCGGCTGCGGCGACCTCGCTCTCGGCAACCACCTCACCCATGCGGTCCTGCAGCACGACGGCGGCCGGCGTGAAGTCGCCAGTCTCCACGACGAGGGCGTACGGCCGGATCACGGCCGCACAGCGCGCGATGCGCGACGGATGGTGGGGGCGCAGGATCAACCGCTCGCCGTCGCGGTAGGCGCCGAACAGAACCGGCGCGCCGCCCGTGCACGGCAGGCCCGCGCGGAGGGTCATGCGTGTCACGCCGGGACCCGCCGGGGTGACCTCGCCGAGGCCGACGCCCGTCTCGCCGTCGGTCGCCTCCGCCTCGGCGTGATTGACGGCCAGCGCCTGCTCGAGGCGAGGCGCGCCCGGCTGGTGCGCCTCGTACGCCGCAACTTCGACCTCGCCGATCTGTGCAGGCTCGCCCTGCCCGGGGCGCCCGACCTGGACTTCGTACGATCCGCCTTGCAGCGGACCGATGAGCAGCGTCACGTCATATGGACGCACGCAGCGCGATCGCATGTCGGTGGGCGCGGAGTAGAGTCGGATCACGCCGCCGTCCAGGTGCGCGAGGAGCGACGGCTCCGGGGCGCAATATGACGTGTAGCCGCTGAGCACGACCCGCACGTAGCCACGGTCCACCGCTTCGATCTCCGCGGTCATCTCGGCCGGTGCGCCCTGCTCGCGGGCCCGGACTTCGTCGATCCGAACGCTCGCGGGCGTCCCCGGAACCGGCACCGGCTCGGTGACACTGCCCTCCGGCTGCGGTGGCGCCTCGTCTGCGCCGGGCGGCGCCTCGCGCGACGGCTCCGTGTCTGCCGACGCCTCGGTGTCCTCCGCGCCGGGTGTCGTCTCCGTCTCTGCGTTGGCAGCGACGTTCGCGGGCTCCGTGACTTGCTCGGTCTCGCCGCCACAGGCGACAGCAGCGAGCGCGAGGGCGAAATACAGGACATGGGAAGGTGCGTGCATCGTTGGGTTCCTCATGGTTGACCGGAGTGACCTCGCCGCCGCGGTCGACCTTGGTTGGCCGTGGAATACCACGCCCGACGGTGCAAGTATCTTCGCGAAGGAAGATTGGTCTCGCCCGCGTCGAACGCGCCTCCTCGCCGGTCGCGCGTCCTCGCAGGCCGCGTGTTTGCCTGATCGCATGAGTCGTTGACGGTGCCGCGGCCCTCTTCGCCGAGGGTGCTTCGCGGGTCAGAGGTCGAGCTAGACGTCCCCGGTGGTGAGCCACTGCGAAGCCCACCTCGATCCGGTCGGTCCGCCCATCGGGATCCCCCACGAAGGGCGGGCGAGCTCCCCCGGGCCGCTCGCCCCGGATCAGCTTCACCCGCGCGCCCTCGACCAACGGCCGCGCTCCTTCGTCGACGCCCTTCGCGAACCCGGCGAGAACGAAAAACGAGCTACCGTCTGCCTCGCAGATCGAGACCCCGCCCCGCAAGCACGGCGCGGCCTCGGGGGCGCCGACAATCCCCCTTCGCAGCCGCCCCTTTCGAAGGCGCGCTGTGCGCACGCGATCGCCACGCCGCGGGGTTCGCTGCCGTGGCCGTGGAGCGTCAGGCCTTCGGAACCGAGTCCAGTAGGGGCTTCGATGCACACGACCGGCTCAGCAACGGCTGCTCATCCATCGTCCCCCGGCCCGAGACACCCGGCGCGACGGGCCTCTTCGCACGCACCGCAAGCAGAACTGTCAGAAGCCCCGGTTGGGTCTTGCCCGCGACCGCCTCGCCGGGCCTGCGAACTCGAAGGGGATCCGAACGGTGATCGCCCGCGCCCGGGTTGGGAAGCGCAGCCGCCGGAGCTTGGTGACCAGACAACGGTCGATCTCCGGGCGCCCGAGCGACGAACGGAGCGAGCGCGCGCGGCTCACGCGTCCGTCCGCTTCGATGGTCAGGAGGATGATGGTCGTTCCCCGGATTCGGGGCGCCGGGTCCACCATCCGCTCGTAGCACGCGCTGAGCGAGTGACTCGCGCGCCCGACCACCGCGAGCACCTCGCGTGGAGCACGTACCCCGGGAAGCTCGGCGTGCTCCCGGTCCTGGGCGTAGACGGCGGGCACCGACATCAGGGCGAGCGCGACCGCGAGCACCCATCGTCCCATGTTCTTCGACGCCACCCGAACAGAGTGCAGACGCAGCGCGCCAGGTCAAACGCACAACGGAGTACGCTCGAGCCGGCGTCCAGTGGTGGGGCGCGGCAGCATGCGTCTGATCCGGCCCGGCCTCTTCGTTCCTCCGGTCTTCTCGGGGGATAGGACGCATGAACGCTCTTTCAACCTTGTCAGGATACGCGTTCTGCGAAACCGCCTGGGCTGAGGCGCGCCGAAGGAGTTCCTGTACGCGATCCACGACGTCGAGACGGGCAGCCTGCTCTTCCTCGGGCGGGTCACGACCCCGGCGGGTTGAGCGCTTCACGCGCGTCTCGGGCCGCCGGCCAGGAACGGGAAGCTCAGCCTCGCATCGGCGTAGCTTGCGGCATGCTCAGGATCGCACTTCTCTTCGGCTCGGTGCTCTCGCTCGCGGCGTGCGGCGCCTCGGGCGTGCCGGCCTCGGGGGTGCCGGCCTCGGGCTTGCCGGCCGCCGTCGGCGTCATCGACATGGGGACCGCGGTGCAGCAAACCCTGGCCGGTCAGGCCGCGCGCGTTCGCGTGATGCGGTCGTTCGCGGCCCGGCAGCGCGAGCTCGACGAGCGGCACCGAGCCCTCGTCGAGATGCGCGCGCGGCTCGACGCGCGCGGCGGGCCGATGGCCCAGGCGGTCGGCTCGACGCCGACGTACGCCGAGGTGATCGCCTACGCGGAGGAGCTCCAAGCACTGCAGCGCGACCACGCGACCCATCAGCAGCAGCTCCAGCGCGAGGAGCGAGCGCTCGCGGGCGAGCTGGTGGGTCGCTTGCGTCGCATCGCCGATCGCCTCGCCGCGGAGCGCGGCGTGATCGTGGTCTTCGACGTCGACGGGTATGCGGCGCCCGGCGTGCGGCGGCTCGATCTGACGAACGAGCTGATCGAGCGCTACGACGCCGAGTACCCCACGAGTACGCAATGAGTCGAGGAGCCGGCCGAGCGCTCGGCCGCGAATCGAGGAACGACGACGAAGAACCCGTCCGCACTCCGAGGAGGAGTGACGCTGGGTTCCGTCGCGCTTCGAGGGCCGGCGAGCGATTCGTCGCGTCGCAGTTCGCGCTGAGGACGGAAGGCTACGCCTCAGGGACGCTCTTCGTCTTATCGTCATTCGAGAAAGCTCAATCAATCCAGCGGCTTCGAGCTATGACGATATGACGAAGAGCGTCCCTCCTCCCAGCACTGCGCTCCTCCCAGCACTGCGTCAGTACCAG
The DNA here is from genome assembly GCA_040218145.1 of Sandaracinaceae bacterium. GTDB lineage: Bacteria > Myxococcota_A > Polyangia > Polyangiales > Sandaracinaceae > JAVJQK01. Next base: position 7,486 of record JAVJQK010000109.1, read on the forward strand.
TCGACGCTGCGGCTGACGACGATGGGCTCGCTGCTGACCCCCGACTTCATCGCCGAGGGCCACTCGGTGATCCTCGTCGGCAAGACCGGCCGCGGCAAGACGCACCTGGCGATCTCCCTCGCGTATCGGGCGATGCAGAATGGTTTCGACGGGCTCTTCGTGAACTGCACGGAACTCATCGACGACCTCTCGTGCGCGAGTCGTGACGGTCGGCTTCGCGAAGCGCTCGCGCGCTACCTCAACCGCACGTGCTCGTCATCGACGAGGTCGGCTACCTCACGAACGGCGACGACGCCGCCAACGTGCTGTTCCACGTCGTCAACGAGCGTCACATCAAGCGGCGCTCGATGGTCTTCGCGACGAACAAGCACCCGAAGCGCTGGGGCAAGGTGCTGCACGACGACGACCTCGCCGAGGTCATCGTCGATCGTGTGCTCGAGCGAGGACGGCTGCTGCGCTTGGACGGGCCGTCGACCCGCACCAAGCACTTGGCGGACGACATGGACTCGAGCGACGATCAGGATGAAGCCGAGCGGCTCAGAATTTCTGGAAAACGCGGCTCAGATTTTCCGGAACCTACACCGACGAGTTCCAGATGGTCGACATCGTGGATCCGGCCATCGGTCCGACCACCATCTCCCTTCGACGGCTCTACCAATGGGTCACCCCCGCACTTCGAGACAAGAACGTTCTCGTCAAGGCTGGGCGTCGGCGGTCTACTCCGCGTGAGGTCCAACCGTGATCGCACCGCTAGTGCTCGCGTGCGTCATCGGTACGCTGCTCCTGGGGTGCAGCGAGGCGCCAGGCCCCCCGCCACCCCCCGCCGTCGGCCTGCCGAGCTGCGCTTCCCCCGACCCCGGGGCGGAGGCCACCGTCCTCATCGACGCAGCTGGACGGGTGCACCTGCGTCGCGGGCTGTGGAAAGAGGCGCACGAGATGGGGGGAGCGGGGTGGCTGCGAGACCTGGAGACGCTCTTGCGCCGCACTGACGGCCCGGTGATCCTCGCGGTCGACGCACAGCAGCCGATCGAGGCGCTGACGCTCTTCCTCGTGGCTGGCCATCACGCCCAGGTGGAGATCCGCCTGCTCACCGAGCACGAGGGTGAGCGCCACGCGATCCCGATCTCCACGACGGTGCCTCCGCGGTCCACCTCTGCGGTCGAGGTCCGTTGGAGCTCCGGAGATTTCACGCTCGAGCATGGACCGCTCCGGCTGCCGCAGCGGGTCGCCACCGTTCGCGTACCGGACGACGGCGTGTCCGCCATCCTCGACGAGCTCTCGGTGCGCCAAGCGGAGGTGCTGCTGATCCACGTGCTGCACGCGGCGCGTCAGGACCCCCTCGAGCCGCTGCTGCGCCTGCTGTGTGCGGGGCGCGCCCGCGTCGATCGCGTGGTGGTGATCCCAGAGGTTCTGGAAGACGAGGCGGTGTTCGAGCAGGACCGGCTGCTGCGCGAGTGGCGCCAACGTCGAGGTCGTCGACGATGAGGCGGGCTACGCCCGCGATCACCCGCGCGGGGGATAGGACGCATGAACGCTCTTTCAACCTTGTCAGAATGCGCGGTCTGCGAGACCGCCTGGGCTGAGGCGCGCCGAAGGAGCCCTCGGGCCGGTGGCGGATGGCGATGAGGGGACCGCTGGAGCGAAGCATGTTCTCGACCTGGCTGGGGCCGACACGCGTCTGCCAGCCATCGCGCTGACTGCTCGCGATCCCCGGGTACGTCGCGTCCATGCCCATCAGGTAGCCCGACAGTGCTAGACGGAGAACGTTGACAGGGACTCCGCGGTGGTACCAGTGGTGCGGCTCGATGAAGTAGCCGCGTACCGAGCTGGCGATCCTCATGACAACTGGACGTCTCATCGCCTGCGATGGTGCCCATGGCCATCTGAGGGGCGGCGCTGCCGCCGCACAGCGGCCGATTCGAGTGCGGGCAGAAGCGGGCGCCGCTTCGTAGAGTCGTTCTCAGCCGCGCCGAAAAGGAACGCATGAACCTCCCCCCTCGCTTCACCCACGGCCCTTGGGTCGCGCTCCCCCTCTCGATCGCCATCGCCCTCTCGGGCTGCGGGGACGCCCTTTCCGACCCGCGCCCCGATCGTTCCGACATGAGCCTCGACGCGCAGGTCGCCGAGGACGCGACGGTCCTCCCGGACGCAGAGCCCGGCGGAGACGCGGGGCCCTCGCTCGACGCAGGCCCACCCGACCTCGTCAGGCTCGGCGAGCGTAAGGCCTTCCCGACGGCTCACGGCTACGGGGCTTACACGGTCGGCGGCCGCGGGGGCCGTGTCATCGAGGTCACCAGCCTCGACGAGACGGGACCCGGCACGCTCGCGGAGGCGATGAGCGAGGCCGGCCCGCGCGTCATCGTCTTCGGCACCTCCGGGTACATCGATTGGTCCGTCCTCGAGCGATCCATCCGAGAGCCGAACGTCTCGATCCTCGGTCAGACCGCCCCGGCCCCCGGCGTGAGCCTCCGCTACAGCACCCTCCGGGTGAGCGCGTCCGAGGTGGTCCTGCGCCACTTCCGCGTCCGGCGGAGCAACCAAGACGGCCGCAGCAACGACGCGCTTCGGATCATCAAGCAGCGAGACGACGAGCCCATGCGAAACGTGATCGCCGACCACTGCTCGCTCTCCTGGGGCACCGACGAGAACCTCTCTTTCGGAGGTCGTCCCACGAGCCCCGTCAACGACGTGACCGTCCAGCACTGCCTGCTCGCGGAGGGCTTGAACTACTACCAAGTGCTCATCGGCCACGACACGGCGCGTATCAGCCTGATCCGAAACCTCTTCGCCCACACCGACAACCGGATCCCGGAGAACACCTACGGGCGCGGCGAGGTCTACGAGTTCAGCAACAACATCGTCTACGACTACAGCCGGGCGACGACGATCGCCGCGGTGGCCTCGGTGGACGTCATCGGCAACGTGTTCAAGGCGGGGACCCGTCCCCCCGACCGAACCCACAACGTCACCTACGGCGTGAACGGGATCGAGAACCCCGGCGCATCCCTGGAGGACGGCGAGGTCTACGGCGCCGACAACATCCAGGTCGGGGCAGACTCGGCCGAGATGTACAGCTCCAACTTCACGACGCACGCCAGCGACAGCCGGGTGCTCGTGGACTCGCTCTATGGCGCCGGGCCCGCGGGCGGGCTCGAGGGCACCCTCCTCGACGACGTCGGGGCGAGTGGCGCGCGCGACGCGGTGGATGAGCGAGTGTTGCAGGACTACCGGGACGGCACGGGCGTTCGCGGTCTCGAGGACGTCGACGCGGTCGGCGGGTTTCCGCCGCTGGCCGTCAACCAGCACCCGGCCTCGCACGACGCCGACGCGAACCACGTGGCCGACGACTTCGAAGCGGCGCACGGCATCGACGACGTCCTCGCCCGCCCGGAGACTTTCACGTTCGACGGGGTGACCTTCGACAACCGCGAGTACACGGGCGGGAGCTATCGCTCGGAGACCGGGGTGACGTCCAACGCGTACACCGGCGGCGAGCCGACCGGGGAGCGGCTCTACACGTGGCGCGAGATCTACTGGGCCTGGCTCGCGGGCGACTTCGTCCCGGGCAAGTGGGGCCGCTGACCTCGTCAGCGCTTCCGGAGGATCTCGTCCACCCGCTCGACCGCGTTGCCCACCAGTGCACGACGACGGCCTTCTCGAGTCGCGATCCGGACGAGTGGGGAGCAGGACCCGCCCGACCCGGGTCGCTTGCAATGGAAGTAGCGCATGGTGTACCCGCGGCCGTTCGTCCCGGATTTCTGGGGCCGGGAGGCCGACGAAGGGCCTGCTCCCCCGGCCCGATTCAGCGCCGCGAGCGCCCGTGGCGCTCCCCTGGACGGAACGCAGCGTGCCGAATTCCGCTGAAGTCGGTGATGAGGTCGCGCGAGGGGGGGGATAGGACGCATGAACGCTCTTTCAACCTTGTCAGAATGCGCGTTCTGCGAAGCCGCCAGGGCCGAAGGAGCTGACGCTGGGCCGAAGGACCAGCAGATGAGTGGCTCGGATGATGAGCGCGAAGGTGAACCTGTCGGAGGCAGCCCGAAGAGCGGGGCGGGCGGCGGACGGAGCGATGCACCGTCACGGCTGGGAGGGGCCGGGAGTCAGGCGCCCAAATCGAATTGGTCGTCGGTCGCAGGTCCGCGCGCGGGCGCAGGAGCGACGAGCCCGGCGGGCAGTCCGAGGTGTTCGAGGAGCTGACGGGTGACCGATGGCTGGATGCACGCGAGGAAGGTGAGTCGCCCCTGGCCGCATCGGCGGGGGACTCGAGGCTGTCGATGTCGAGGCCGCGCCGCATGAGCTCGGCCCACGTGTGATTCGGACGAACTCGACGTCGGCGTGGAGATCGAAGCCGCGCGACGTGCGTTATTCCAGGGTACTCCTCGTCATCGAGCTCCCGCGGCTGCCGGTGCCCGAATCGATCGCCGGCGAACCGGCGCAGGGACGAGGGGGCGCAGGCTCAGGCGACTCCGAGGCCGCCGTCGACGCGCAGCACGCTCCCCGTCACCCACTCCGCGTCGAGCAGATAGGCGACGGCGGCGGCGACGTCGTCCGGGGTGCCGAGGCGCCCGAGGGGGTGGAGCGAGCGCAGCTGCTCGAGCTGGGCCGCGACGGCCGCGTCGACGTCGTCGGGCGGGGGCTGTCCGGGCGCGAGCCGGAGCGCGCGCACCATGTCGGTGTCGACGACGCCCGGCGCGACCACGTTCACGCGCACGCCGCGCGGCGCGAGCTCCAGCGCGAAGACCTGGCTCATCCGGATGAGCGACGCCTTGCTCCCGGCGTAGACCGCGGTGGACGGCGCGCCGCGGAGGCCGAGCGTGGAGGCGACGTGCACGATCGAGCCCGGCTCTCCGTCCAGGTGCGCCGCGAGGTCCCGCGTCAGCACGAAGGGCGCGCGGACGTGGAGCGCGTGGGCGAGCGCCAGGTGCTCATCTTCGATGGCCTCGATCGGCGCGTGCTGCGCGACGCCCGCGGCGTGCACCAGGCCGTCCACGCCGCCCAGCGCCGCCGCCGCCGCGTCGATCACGCCGGTCGGGTCCACGAGGTCGCGCGCGATCACCGCGGCGCGGGAAGGCGCGACGGCGGCTAGCTGCGCGAGGCGGGCCTCGTCTCGCGCGACGAGCGCGACCTGGCGCCCCTCGTCGAGCAGCCGCCGCGCGATGGCGCGGCCGATCCCCCGGCTCGCGCCGGTGACGACGATCCGCGCGGGCCGGCTCATCGGGGCGCGGCCGTGGGGATGAAGGGCGGCAAGGGCCGCACGTCGGCGGGCTCGCCCTCGACCTCGACCTCGTCCTCGGGGATGAAGGGCGGAGAGTCGACGCAGAGGATGGACTGCCAGGCGTCGGTCGGGTTGTCGTAGCGGTGCGGGGCCTCCTTGGGCCACCGGAAGACGGTGCCGGCCGAGACGGGCTTGCCCTGGCACAAGAGGCCATCTCCGAGCACGAGCTCCGACTCTTGCATCGTGCGGTGCACGTGGAGCGGGATGACCCCGCCCGGCGCGAGGTTGAGCCGGTAGATGCCGACGTGCTTGGTCTCGTCGAGGATGTCGACGGTGCCGAAGGGCTTCTTCTCGTGCGTCAGGCTCACGTCCGAGGCGTCGCGCGTGACCTGCAGCGACGGCACGCCGTGGCCGGCGAGCGCGAAGGGCTTGGTGAGGCGCAGCTCCACTTCCTGGATGCGCGCCCGTCGCTCACCGGGCGCAGGCGGCGCCAGGAGCAGCCGCGTCAGCGCGCGCGCCGCGGTCTCGAGCATGTAGAAGCGGCAGCTCCGGAGCAGGAACGCGATCTGGTTCGCGGTCGCCGCGTAGTCGACGGTGTGCGCGAGGCGCTCCCTCTGCCCGGCGCGGCGCGTGTCGAGGGTCATCGCCACGTCGACCTCGAGCGGCTGCACGCGGTGGCGCTCGTGGGGGTAGACCCCGACCACGCAGTCGACGCGCAGGCCCTGGATGCGGATGACGTCTCGCGCCTTGCTCATGCCGACAATCTGGTGCCGTCAGGGCACCAACGTCCAGCCGGCGATGGCCGGGTCGCCGGTCAGGTCGATCTCGTAGTGCGCGCCAGGGCCGTCGCCGGGGTTCCAGGGCTGCGCACCCGCGGGCACGAGGACCTTCCACTCCTCGGCCACGACCGCGTTGACCACGTGCCCGCTGAGCCGCACGCGCGTGGGACAGCCGAGGGCGGCGAGCGGGACGCGCACGCTCATCGCGCTCATCGATGGCCAGACGTCGGCGCCGGGCACGAGGGGCGTCGCGCGGTCCGTCCAGCCCATCGCGGGTGTGTAGACGCCGTCGTAGGCGATGCCGCCCGCCTCGTCCTGGCGACGGACCGCGATGAGGTGCGTGGGCGTGAAGGGCAGCGTCGGGGTCAGCCCGGAGTACTCCTTGCCCGTGCCCGGAGTGGCGGCGCCGGTCGCGCCCGCCTCGAGGTAGACGTGCAGCGGCTTGAACGGGTCGGAGAAGCCGCTCGAGACGAGCGTGATGTAGAGGTAGTCGGCGTCCCAGGTGATCCCGAGCTGATCCCCCGCGGAGAACGGCGCCATCGGGCTGAGCACCTGCTCGCTGGGATACATGGCGAGGTCGCCCATCCCGTCGAGCGTCAGCGTGTCGCCGGGGTGGACGCCGGGGCATCCGCCGGTCCCCGAGTCGGACGCGCCCGCGTCGGCTGATCCAGCGTCCCTCGGTCCTGCGTCGACCGCTCCGCCGTCACGCCCGCCCGCGTCGAGCGCCACTCCGCCGTCGGGCTCGACGCTCGCGTCGTCGCCCATCATGACGCCCGAGTCGCGGCGCACGCCGGAGTCACGCAGCGGCACGAACGCGTCGACGTCGCCCGCGTCTCGACCCGCGTCGCGGCCCTCGCCGCCGTTCGCCGCGCAGCCGAACGCGAAGCCGAGGACCAGGAGGAGGAGCGGGAGGAGAGAGACGCGCATGGCACGCACCTGCGGGTGAAGGGTGATTGGTGACTCATGCCGGAGTGTCGAGCGGCGGGGATCACTGTATCAGCGCGAGCCACCGGGGGCGAGGGGCCCTCGACGGAGCTATGGTCCGCGCCGCGATGAGCCAGAAGAGCCGCATCTCCGCCTTCCGTCCCGTGCCCCGCACCGGCGTGATCTTCGTGACCGCGGAGGCGCAGGCGCGCGGCTTCGATCCCACTGATCCCGACTGGTGCAACCTCGGTCAGGGACAGCCGGAGACGGGCCCGATCGAGGGCGCGCCGCCCCGCATCGAGAGCCTCGAGATCCGCCCCGAGGATCAGGAGTACTCGCCGGTCGCCGGGCTCTGGGAGCTGCGCGAGGCCGTCGCGTCGTTCTACAACCAGCGCTACCGGCGCGGCATGAAGAGCCAGTACACCGCCGAGAACGTCGCCATCGGCGGCGGCGGCCGGGTGAGCGTCATGCGCGCCTGCGCGGCCATCGGCTCGGTCCACATGGGGCACTTCCTCCCGGACTACACGGCGTACGAGGAGCTGCTCGACGTCTTCCGGCGCTTCACCCCGATCCCCATCCTCCTCGACCCGGAGCGCGGCTACGACTTCTCGCTGCGCGAGCTCCGACGCGAGATCATGGGCCGCGGGCTCGGCGGGCTGTTGATGAGCAACCCGTGCAATCCCACCGGCAAGGTGGTGCGGGACGGCGAGCTGGCCGGCTGGGTCTCGCTCGCGCGCGAGCTGGACTGCGCGATGCTCTTCGACGAGTTCTACTCGCACTACATCTGGAAGGGCGACGGCAGCGTCAGCGCGGCCGCGCACGTCGAGGACGTCGACCAGGATCCGGTGATCCTCTTCGACGGGCTGACCAAGAACTGGCGCTACCCCGGCTGGCGCGTCTGCTGGACGCTGGGGCCCAAGCGAGTGATCAGCGCAGTGTCGAGCGCGGGCTCGTTCCTCGACGGCGGCCCCTCGCGCCCGATGCAGCGCGCGTCCATCCCCCTGCTCGAGCCCGCCCTCGCGGGCCAGGAGGCGGCGGCGATTCGCCTGGTCTTCCGGGAGAAGCGAGACCTGATGGTGCGCGGGCTGCGCGACATCGGCGTGCGCTTCGACCTCGAGCCGGAGGGCACGTTCTACGCGTGGGGCGACGTCAGCGGGCTGCCCGAGGGGCTCCGCACGGGGGAAGACCTCTTCCGCGCCGCGCTCGACGAGAAGGTCATCGTCGTGCCGGGCAACTTCTTCGACGTCGACCCGGGCCAGCGCCGCGGCGGACGCTCGAGCCGCTTCCGCTCCCACGTGCGGTTCAGCTTCGGGCCGAGCAAGGACACGCTCGAGACCGCCATCGGTCGCCTCGGCGAGCTCGTCGCGCGCCGCCGCTGAAGCCGGGCGTCAGTCGTCGAGCGGCAGACCGTCGGTCTTCGCGTAGATCTCCGCGAACGGGATCGTGACATCGAGGCTCGCCAGCGCGATCTCCCCGCCCACGAAGTCGCGCAGCAGCCACTCGTCCGACTCGAGGCGGCGGTAGAGCATCGCGTGCGGTGACTGGCTGTCGACGAGCAGCACCTCGCGTACGGTCGGGAGGCGGCGGTAGTGCGAGAGCTTCGCGCCGTGGTCGTGGCTCCGCGTGCTCTTCGACATGACCTCGAGCACGAAGCGCGGATTCGTCAACGAGCGCGGACGGTCGTTCGTGAAGGTCGGGGAGTCACACGTGACCACGCCGTCCGGGTAGAGATAGCTTCGCGTCTCCGAGATCTGAACGCGCTGACCCGAGTCGAACACGATACACGGTCCATCGCCTAGCGCTGCCTTCAGGATGGAGACCAGGTTTGGCACGATGACGTTGTGCCTCGGCGACGCGCCCGCCATCGCGACGACGACGCCGTTCAGGTACTCGTGACGGAGCTCGCTGCCTCCGTCGAGCGCTAGGTAGTCCTCGACGCTCATCTCCTGCGCGCTCTCGGTCATGGAGCCAGTATCGCCCCGCTATGGCGGCGCGTCGACCTCGCCCGCGGCGCCGTCGTCCGCCGCGGCGGCGCCGGTCTCCGCGGGCGCGGCGCGGCGCGTGACCACCCAGCCGATCACGCCGAGCGAGATCAGGATGATGAGCAGGCTGACCACCGCGACCAGGCGCCCGGAGCGCCTCTTGGCGCCGATCAGCTCGTCGAGCTCGTCGTCGGCCTCCGCGGCGAGCAAGAGAGACTGCATCTCGTCGACCGGCGCCGCCGCCTGATGCGTGGGCGTGTCGACCTTGGGCCAGCCCCCGGTGGACGCGGGCTCGCGCCGGTCCAGCTCCGGCGGCGCGTCGGCCAGGTCGGGCACGATCTCCCGCAGCCGGCCGGCGATGTCCGTGTGGCGGACGTGATGCCCCTCGCGCGCGGCGAAGGTCAGCAAGGCGGCCTGCATCTCGTCGGCGCTCTGGTAGCGCTCGTCGCGGTTCTTGGAGAGCGCCATCTGGGCGATCACGTCGAGCTCGGGCGGGACGCTGCCGTTGACGGTGCGGATGGAGGGCACGTCCGGGTCGAGCACGATGGCGGCCACCGTCTCGTATTCGCTCGCGCGGTCGTAGAGGCTCTGCCCGGTGAGCGCCTCGTAGAGGCTGACGCCGAGCGAGAACACGTCGCTCCGCCCGTCGAGGGCCTGCCCCTGATACTGCTCGGGCGAGATGTAGGCGAACTTGCCCTTGAGGTTGCCGGCCTCGGTCTTGTGCTTGCGCTCGGTCGCCGCCGCCGCGACGCCGAAGTCGAGCAGCTTCGCGACCCCGTCGAAGCCGATCATGATGTTCTCGGGGTTGACGTCGCGGTGCACGATCGAGAGCGCGCGCCCCGTCTGGTCGGTGCAGGTGTGCGCGTGGTGCAGCGCGCCGGCGATGTCGGCGAAGATCTTCGTGACCATCGGCACGGGCAGCGCGCCGCCGACCCGGTCGATCAGGTCGCGCAGGCTGATCCCGCGCACCCACTCCATCGCGAGGTAGAAGCTGCCGCCCTCCTCCCCGAACTCGTAGATGGGGCAGATGTTCGGGTGGCGCAGGTGCATGCAGAGCTTCGCCTCGTGCACGAACATCTCCACCATGCGCTCGTCGGTCGCGACGTGCGGCAGGATGCGCTTGAGCACCAGGTGCCGACCCACGGTGTGCGGGCCGCGCTCGCGCGCGAGGAAGATCTCGGCCATCCCGCCGGAGGCGAGGCGCCCGATGACGTCGTACCGACCGATCTGGGCGACGGGCTCGAGAGAGGCGAGCGAAGACACTGCGTCGGTACTCTAACAGCCCGCCGGGGATGCGGATCTGCTGCTTTTTTCGGGGGTACTGAGATGTAGGATAGCGTCGCACGCATGGCTACATCAGCTGCGGCTCGCGTCGATCTCCGATCCCTCCCGCTTCGCGCCCCGTCACCCTTCATCAAGTGGGTGGGCGGCAAAGGCCGACTGCTGGCCCAGCTCCTGCCGCTGCTCCCCCCCGGGGTCGAGCGGATGCGCCACGTCGAGCCCTTCTCCGGGGGGGCGGCGATGTTCTTCGCCCGGCGTCCGGAGCGCGCGCTCCTCTGCGACGTGAACGCGGCGCTGGTGGAGACCTATCGCATGGTGCGCGACGAGGTCGACGCGGTGATCGACGCGCTCGAGCCCCTGGCCGAAGACCACGGCAAGGAGGCCTACTACCGCGTGCGCACCCGCTACAACGAGACGCGGCACGGCGCGCACGGCCCGCAGCGCGCGGCGATGTTCATCTACCTGAACAAGACCTGCTTCAACGGGCTGCACCGCGTGAACAAGAAGGGCGAGTTCAACGTCCCGGCCGGTCGCTACAAGAACCCCCGCATCATCGACGGCGAGGGCCTCTACGCCGCGAGCGCGGAGCTGCAGAAGGCGGAGCTGAAGAACGTGCCCTTCGAGGCCTTGCTCGAGCAGGCCCGCCCCGGCGACTTCGTCTACCTCGACCCGCCCTACGAGCCGGTCAGCACCACCGCGAGCTTCACCAGCTACGCGCGCGACGGCTTCACCCAGGAGGACCAGACCCGCCTCCGCGACGTCTTCGACGCGCTGACCCGCCGCGGCTGCAAGTGCATGCTCTCCAACAGCGACGTGCCCTTCATCCGCGAGCTCTACCGCAAGCACCGCATCGACACCGTGGCCGCGCCCCGCGCCGTCAACTGCGACGCGAGCAAGCGCGGCAACGTCACCGAGGTCGTCGTCCGCAACTACTGAGCCCAGCCGAAGAAGCGCTCGGCGACGGCGGTGGTCTGCGCCGCGACCTCGGCCTCGCTGCGACCCGAGGCCTCGGCCACCGCCCGGCGCACGTAGGGCAGGAACGCGGGCTCGTTCCGGCGCGCGGGCGCCTCCCGCGGCGTGAGGAACGGCGCGTCCGTCTCGATCATCAGGCGGTCCTCGGGGATGCGCGCCACGAGCGGGATCAAATGCGCCCCGCGGCGCGCGTCGCAGATCCAGCCCGTGATCCCGATGTGCAGGTCCAGCTCGAGGTAGGCGTCGAGCGCGCGCGCCTCTCCCGTGAAGCAGTGCACGACCCCGCCCACGAGCCGGGGCCGCCAGCGCGAGAGGATGGCCACGAAGTCCGCGTGCGCCTCCCGCTCGTGCAGGAACACGGGCAGCTGGACCTCGGCCGCGAGCTCGAGCTGGAGCTCGAAGACGCGCCGCTGCACGTCGCGCGGGGAGAAGTCACGGTCATAGTCGAGCCCGCACTCTCCGACCGCTCGGACGACGGGCCGCGCGGCGAGGCGCCCGAGCACGTCGGCCGCCTCTCGGCTCGCGGTCCGCGCGTTGTGCGGGTGGATGCCCGCCGTGCAGCGCAGGGTCTCGGGCCGGCTCGCGGCGAGCGCCTCCGCCCGGCGGCTCACGTCCTCGCTCAACCCGGTCACGACCATGCGATCGACCGAGGCCTCCTGCGCGCGGTGGATCACCTCCGCGAGATCGGCGCGGAAGCGCCGGTGGGTGAGGTTGCAGCCGATGTCGATCACGACGCCACCTCGAGCACGAAGTCACGCGCCGCCGTCTCGGCCACGAGCCGGTGATGCCGCTCGCGGTCCCAGGTCATGTTGGGGCTCCACCCGTCGCGCGGAGGCCGCTGCAGGTGGAAGCGACCGCGCAGCCACGCGCGCAGGATCAACAGCCGCGTGGTCTCTCGCCGACACCTCACCCAGGCCCGCTGCACCTCGTGCATGGGCTCGGTCCACGTCTGGCGGAGGCGCGCCTTCAGGCGTCGGCTCTCGGCCGCCAGCTCGGCGAGGGCGGCGACCAGGGCCGCGGTGTTCACGTCGTCGTTCGTCATCGTCGTTCCTGTCCTGGGCGGCCCGGCCTTCGCCGCCCGATGGGGGCTAGCGAAGGGGTGGGCGCACGCAGGCCAGGCGCGTGCACGTCGTGTGACTACAAACAGAATTGCGGGAGCCCGAATCGAACGAGCCTCTCCGGGTGGCTGACCCGGCGTAGGTACCGCTCCTACCATCCCGCGGAACGCGGACTCTGATCCGGCGAAGACACAGTCTTCCAGCGGCCGTGAGCGGCTGGGACCGGGGTGCCTTCGCATGTGTTCGACTGGATCTTAGAGCCCGTCACCTCTTGGGTGTCGGGGGGAGCGTGAGCATCCTGGCGGGGGCTGTCAAGCGCCGGCCTGCTCCTCGCTGCCCGCGGTGCTCACGCCGGACGCGCGCAGGAAGTCGACGACGATCTCGTTGTCCGTGCGGAGGATCTCGTCGGGCGTGCTGCTCTCCTCGATGCGGCCCGCGTAGAGCATGCTGACGCGGTCGCCGATCTCGAAGACGCTGGCCATGTCGTGCGTGATGATCAGAGAGGTGACGCCGAACTTGTCCGCGGTCTCGCGGATCAGCTCGTCCACGCGTCGCGAGCTGATCGGGTCGAGGCCGCTCGTCGGCTCGTCGTAGACCAGGATCTCTGGCTCGAGCACGAGGGCGCGGGCCAGGGCGCTGCGCTTCTGCATCCCGCCCGAGATCTCCCCGGGGAGCTTGTGCGCCGCGTCCGCCACGCGGAAGTCGGTGAGCCGCGACATCACGCGCTCCTTGATCTCCTTGCGGCTCATCTTGGTGTGCTCGCGGAGCGGGAACGCGCAGTTGTCGAAGACGCTCATCGAGTCGAAGAGCGCCCCGAACTGGAAGACCATGCCGAACTTGCGGCGCGTCGGGACGAGCTCCCAGTCGTTGAGCGGCAAGATGTCGAGCCCGTCGACCAGGATCTCGCCGCTGTCGGGCGTCTCGAGCCGGAGCAGCTGGCGCGTGAACACGCTCTTCCCGGCCCCGGAGCCGCCGATGATGATGTTGATCTCGCCCCGCCAGATGTCCAGATCGATGCCCTGCAACACCTCGTGCTCACCGTAGCTCTTCCGGAGGCCGCGCACGCGGATCTGGACCGGATCCTCGCGCCCCTCCTTCGTCCCCTCCAGGACCTTCTTCTCTTTGGCGAACCACGCCATCACGGAGCCAGACACCCGTCGTCGATCTCGCCGTCGCAGTCGTCGTCGACGCCGTCACCCGTGCCCTCGGGCCCGCAGTTCTCGGGCTCCGGCGGGATCTCGGGGATGCACTGCGACCAGCTGCCGTCGTATCGCATCTGGATTCCCTGGCAGCGCCCCAGCCCGCACGGGCGCGGCGGCTCACTGCAGTCGCCTCCACAGCACTCGTCGACGATGCCGTCGCAGTCCTCGTCCTCCGGTGTGGCGCAACGCTCGTCCGCGTACGGGCTGACCCGCTCGGACTCATCGTCACAGTCCGGGTAAGGCCCCGTGCAGCCCGGGCCCGCAGGCACTCCGTCTCCGTCCTCGTCGACGCACTCGAGGCCGCTGTCCGGCGACGGCGAGTGGACCTCGGCGCACCCCGTCGTAAGGAGCACGGTCATCAGGAGCACGAGCAAGTGCGCGCGGCTCACACCCCGACTCCCTGGCCGAGGATCACGGCGGTGAGCACGTAGTCGAGGACGAGGACGGCGACCGAGGCCTGCACCACCGCGCGGTTGGTGGCCTGGCCGACGCCGGCCGCGCCGCCCGAGGCGTAGAAGCCCTGGCGACACGCGACGAAGGTGAGCGCGGCGCCGAAGACGGCGGACTTGGTCAGCCCCTGCCGGACGTCGGCCGCGTCGACGAACCACTTGACGCGCTCGACGAAGATCCCGCCGTCGATGCCCATCAGGTAGACGCCCACCACGTAGGCGCCGACGAGGCCGACCATGAAGGCGAGCAGCGCCATGATCGGCGTCGCGATGGTCGCGGCGATGACGCGGGGCACGATGAGGTACTGGATCGGGTTGACGCTCATCGTCGTCAGGGCGTCGATCTGGTTGGTCACCCGCATCGAGGCGATCTCGGTCGCCATCGCGCTGCCGGCGCGGCTGGTGATCATGAGGGCGCTGAACACCGGCGCGAGCTCACGGCTGAGCGCCAGGCCGATGACCGCGCCGACCTGGTTCTCGGCCCCGAACTGCCGGAAGCCGTCGATCAGCTGCAGGCTGAAGACGCCGCCGACGAAGATGCCGCTGAGGCCGACGATGAAGATCGACTGCACGCCGAGGAACTCGAGGTGCTCGATGATGAGCCGGAAGCGGTAGGGGGGCCGGATGCCCCACATGAAGGTCTCGTACATCAGCCGGGCCATGAACCCGACCTCCGCGATGAACGCGAGCGGCCACGCGAAGATCCACGCGAGCGCCTGGAGGCCGGCCTGCCCCCAGCTGGGCTGCGCCTCCGGTCCCTCGCCTTCGGGGGTCTCCTCCGCCGCCTCCGCCATCCCGGGGTGATACCACGCGTGCGGAATGCGCGCCCCGTGCCCCGGCGTCTTGGATCCCGTGGAAGAACCTCCGAGATCCTCCGGGCTCGGTACTTCAGCGGGCTCCTTGACCGCGATGCACGCGAGAAGTAGCCGTCTGGGCGTGGCGCCCGTTCCGCACTGGCAGGTCCGCCCTACCCGGGCCGAGATCGATCTCGACGCCCTCGCCCACAACCTCCGCGTCGTGAGGGAGCGCGCCCCCGCCTCCAAGGTGCTCGCGGTCGTGAAGGCCGACGCGTACGGCCACGGGCTCGAGGCGGTGGCGCGCCGGCTCGCGGACGAGGGCATCGACGGCTTCGGCGTGGCGCTCGTGGAGGAGGGGCTGATGCTCCGCCAGCGCGGGGTGACGGTGCCGATCCTGGTCCTCAACGGGATCTACGACGGCGCCCACGCCGAGACCCTTCGCGCCGGGCTCACGCCCGTGATCTACGATCTCGACGACGTCGCGCGCTTCTCGAAGGCGGCCGGCATCGGCACCGCGGACGTGCATCTCAAGGTCGACACCGGCATGACGCGGCTCGGCGTGCCGGATCACGAGCTCGACGCGTTCCTCGAGGGCCTCGAGGCCTTCCCCAACGTGCGACTCAGCGGGCTGATGACGCACCTCAGCTCGGCCGAGGACGACCCCGAGGCGACGCGCGAGCAGCTCGTCCGCTTCGAGGCGGCGAAGGCCCGTGTGCTCGCGCGAGGCCACCGCCCGCGCCTCATCCACGCCGCGAACAGCGCGGCCACGCTCTTCCGCGGGGAAGCCCGCTTCGACATGGTCCGCGCCGGCGTCGTGCTCTACGGCGTCATGCCGGGCCCCACGCCCGACCCGGAGCTCCGCCCGGTGATGCGGGTCCTGACCTCGGTCGCGCGGGTGAAGACCTTCCCCGCGGGCACCGCGGTCGGCTACGGCCGGAGCTGGACCGCCGCGCGTGAGAGCCGCATCGCGACCCTGGCCATCGGCTACGGCGACGGGTTCCCCCGCAGCCTCTCCAACCGCGCCGACGTGCTCATCCGCGGCCGACGCTGCCCCATCGTGGGCCGCGTCTCGATGGACCTGACCGGGGTCGACGTGACGGATCTCCCCGAGTGCGTGCGGGGCGACGAGGCGGTCGTGCTGGGCCATCAGGGCGAGGCCCGCATCACGGCCGAAGAGCTCGGCGAGCGCGCCGGCTCCATCAGCTGGGAGATCCTCACCCAGATCTCCCCGCGCGTCCCCCGGGTCTGCGTGGCGGGGCCCTCCGCGGCGTTCTAGTCTCCGCGCAGCATGCAGATCGAGGTCAACGGAGAGGCCCGCAGCGTCGACGCGGGCACCACCGTGCGCGGCTTGCTCGAGGCGCTCGGGCTGGGCGAGACGCTGGTCGCGGTGGAGCGCAACCAGGAGATCGTGCCCCGCGCGGAGCACGCCGAGGCGACGCTCGCGGACGGCGACCGCCTCGAGATCGTCCACTTCGTCGGCGGCGGTTGAGCTGCCCGGGAGAGCACCATGAGCGAAGACGTCTTGAAGATCGGAGAGCACTCGTTCTCCTCACGCCTCTTCGTCGGGACCGGGAAGTACCGGGACATGGACGAGACCCGCGCCGCGCTCTCGGCCTCGGGGTCGGAGGTCGTGACGGTGGCGGTGCGCCGGGTGGATCTCGGCGCCAAGGGCGGGGAGAGCCTGATCGGGCACCTGCTCGAGAAGAAGTACGTCATCTTGCCGAACACGGCCGGGTGCTACACGGCGGAGGAGGCCGTGCGCACCGCGAAGCTCGCGCGCGAGATGCTCCAGACGGATCTCGTGAAGCTCGAGGTGCTGGGCGACGAGCGCACGCTCTTCCCCGACGTGCCGGCCACGCTCGACGCCGCGAAGCAGCTCGTCGACGCCGGCTTCACGGTGCTGCCGTATACGAGCGACGACCCGATCACGGCCAAGCGGCTCGAAGAGCTCGGATGCGCCGCGGTGATGCCGCTGGCCGCGCCGATCGGGAGCGGGCTCGGGATCCGGAACCCCTACAACATCGAGATCATCCTCCAGCACGCGAGCGTGCCGGTCATCGTCGACGCGGGCGTGGGGACGGCGAGCGACGCCGCGGTCGCGATGGAGCTCGGCTGCCACGGCGTGCTCATGAACACGGCGATCGCGGGCGCGAAGGACCCCGTCCGCATGGCGCGCGCGATGCGGAAGGCCGTCGAGGCGGGGCGTGACGCCTACCTCGCGGGGCGCATCCCGAAGCGCCTCTACGCGACGGCCTCCTCGCCGCTCGAGGGCGTGATCGGGTCCACGCAGGGGTGAGCCCCCCGCGGTTCGTCCTGACGCTGATCACGCCACAGCCGCTCGACCTCGGGCGGCTGCGGGAGGCGCTCGAGGGCGCGCCCGAGGGCGCCGTCTCGGTGCAGCTCCGTCAGGCCGAGGCGGCGGAGCGCCATCGGCTGGCGGAGCCCGTGCTGGAGCTGTGCCGGGCGCGCGGCGCCGCCCTGATCGTCAACGCCGACCTCGCGCTCGCGGCCGCGCTCGGCGCGGACGGCGTGCAGCTGCCCGAGCGCGGGCCGTCGCTCGAGGAGGCGCGCGCGGCCCTGGGCGACGACGTGTGGCTGGGCGTGTCGCGGCACGACGCGGAGGGGCTCGCGCGCGCCTCCGAGGCGAGCTTCGCGCTGGTGTCGCCGGTGTTCGCGGTGCCGGGCAAGGGCGCGCCGCTCGGCGTCGACGGCTTCGCCCGGACCGTCGCGGCCGCGCGCACGCCCGTCCACGCGCTCGGAGGTGTCGACGCGAGGCACGGGGCGGCGCTCCGTGCTGCGGGCGCGGCGGGGCTCGCGGTGATCCGCGCCGTGTTCGACGCCGACGCCCCGGCGGAGGCCGCGCGAGCCCTCGTCGCGCCCTTCCTCGAGCCGCCGCCGGACGGAGGGGCGACCCGGTAGTCCTTGCTCGCGCCGCACGCCGCGCGGCATGATCGAGCCGGACTGGAGCGACGTGCGCGACTTCACCAAGGGCCTCCTCAAGTTTCTCGGCGTGGTGCTGCTGCTCGCGGGCGTCGCTGCCGCGGTGCTCTATTTCTTCTTCGTGCGCGTGGTGGAGGTCGGCCACAACGCGATGGCGCCGACCATCATGGTCGGCGACCGGGTGCTGGTCTGGCGCGGCCACGACTTCGAGCTCGGCGAGGCGGTGCTCTGCGCGCACCCCAGCCAGCCGGGCCGGTTCGTGCTCGGGCGCGTCGTGGCCCGCACGGGGCAGACGGTGGAGATCTCCCGGGGCGGTCTGCGCATCAACGGAGAGTCGCCGGACCGCGACGCGCGGCCGCCGTTCGAGTTCTACGACGCCGAGCGCGGCGAGTCCTACCAGGTCGAGTGGGGGATCGAGACCGTGGTCGACCAGACGTACACCTACATGGCGCGGGCCCGGCGTCGACCGATGGAGATGCGCCCGCGGCAGGTCACGGGCGCGGCGGTGTTCCTCCTGAGCGACAACCGCTCCTACGCGGGCGAGGACAGCCGCACGTTCGGGCAGGTCAACCTGGCCACGTGCGAAGGTCACGTCTTCATGCGCCTGACCGCGGCCGACTCCCCGGACGTGGTCGGCAACAGCCACCTCGACCTCATCGACTGACGCCGCCCCCCTCGCACGCGGGTGGACATCGCGGCCCTTTGCGGGGAGAGTCCGCGCATGCGCTCGCTGCTGCTGTTGACCCTGTCCCTCTGGCTCGCCGCGCCCACGCTCGGCCTCGCCCAGGAGGCGCCCTCCGACGACGCCCCCTCCGAAGACAGGCCCACGCGAACGACCGAGGAGGCGGCCCCGGGCCAGCCTCGCTACCTGGCCGCGATGCGCGCGGAGCTCGAGGCGATGCGCGCCGACGGGGCGCGCTGCGAAGCCCTCGACCCGCAGCGAGGCCAGTGCCGCTTCACCGCCCGCGGGACGACGACGGGCCGCGCGTTCGAGGTGCAGCTCGTCTACAGCGACCGCACGGACACCATCTACTTCTACGTCGAGGACTACCTGAGCGCGCCGCCCGACGCCGGGTCCACCCCGACCGTCCTGCGTCGCCTGATGGAGCTCAACTGGAGCCTGCTGATCGGCAAGTTCGAGTGGGACTCGACCGACGGCGAGGTCCGGCTCGCGATCATCCTCAACACGGACTCCAACTTCGACCGGCGCGCCTTCCGCTCGTCCGTCCGCGCCATCGGGCAGCTCGCGGACCGCTACCACAGCGAGCTGTCCCGCATCGCGCGCGGCGACTGACCGACCGAGCGCCCGGGCTGGCACGCCGCGTGTAGACTCGCCCGAGCATGGGTGAGATCGGGACGCTTCCTCCAGTTCGCGGCGGTCAACGGCACAGTCCGGCCCACCCTCACCGCGCGCTCTGGCCCATCGCCGCCGCTCTTCTCCTCTGCCTGGCCTCCCCGATCCTCGCCAGCGCGCAGCGCCCGCGCGTCGCCCCCGACGAGGCAACCGATGCCGACGCGGAGTCGGACGCCGGAGCGGGAGCGGATACAGGTGCCGATGCGGACGCGGCGGCCGATGCGGATGCGGCGGCCGATACGGATGCGGGCGCGGATGCGGCAGCGGATGCGGATGCGGACGCGGATGCGGACGCGGCGGCCGATGCGGATGCGGGCGCGGATGCGGCAGCGGATGCGGCAGCGGATGCGGCAGCGGATGCGGATGCGGGCGCGGACGCGGTGGCGGATGCGGACGCGGCAGCGGATGCGGACGCGGCGGCGGATGCAGATGCGAATGCGGCAGCGGGATCGGCATCGAACCCAGGGACGGGTTCAGCCACCACCTCGGGCGCCCACTCCAGCCTCGGCTCGCCCACCTCGTCCGGCTTCGCCCACCCCACCCCACCCCGCGAAACGCCGCCGCCCCAGCTCGAGCGCCCGCGCTGGTGGCGCATGCCCCGAGAGACGGTGCGTCGCCCCCTCACCCTCCCGCAAGGCGTGTTGCGGTTCGATCAGATCCTCGCGGTGAGCGTCTTCGGGCTCGCCCGTGGCACGGGGTACTTCCGTTTCGGGGCGGGCCTGCACGACGACTTCGAGATCGGCACGACCCCGGTCGCGGTGAACATCCCGTGGCCCACCGCCGATCACCCGAGCGTGTACGTGCGCGGCCGGGCGCTCTCGGGCGACGTGCAGCTGGCGGTGCGCTCGGAGCTGTGGCTCCCGCTCTGGGGTCAGCTGCCGTGGCAGTGGGAGCTGGGCGTGGAGCTGGCGGTGACCTCGGGCTGGTTCCGGTTCGACGCCGGCCTCGACTACGCGCTCCTGTTCGCCGATCCGCTGCAGCAGCGCATCGGCCTTCCGCTCACCGCGACCTTCCAGGCCGGCCCGAACGGCTTCGGCGTGACCACCGGCGTCTACGTGTTCAACGACTTCGACGACGTCGACGTGCCGCTGCTGCTGAGCTGGACGTTCGCCTTCCGCGGCTACCAGGGGCCGCTGGCCGACGCGCGGCTCGAGGGTGGCATCACCGATCTCGAGCGGGCAGACCAGGCGTGGCTGATCCGCGGCGTGCTGACCTTCTTCGCCTACCTCTGAGTCAGTCGACGACGAGGCGCACCGGCACCGCGAGATCGACGAACTGCGCCTGCCAATTGGATGGACCGGCGCCGAGGGCGACGCCCGACCCGAGCGCGCGCGCGATGCACTCCGCCTCCGCGCCGTCGCCGACCGAAGAGAGCGCCACGTCCGCGCGGCGCACGTCGCCGGTCCGCGCCTCCACGTTCAATCGCACGACGACCTGTCCCTCCGGCGTCGCGCCTCGGGCGACCCCCTCCGCGTGACAGCGCGCGATCCCCGGCCGGGCCGCCGCGAGCGCTCGCTGCCAGGCCTCGGGGGCGGCGGTGCCGTTGGGGAAGCGGGCCTCTCCGACCGCGCCGCGCGGGCCCTCGCCGGGGATGGCCAGCGCCTCGCGATCGTCCAGCCAGGCGCGCAGTCGATCGGTCTCGGCCCGCGCGACCCGCTCGTCGGCCGAAGAGACGAGCTCCGCGAACGCCAGGTCGACCCGCACGATGGTGACCGCGTGCTGACCCCGCACGAGGCAGGGCTGGCGGCCGGGGTCGTCGAAGCCGAGGAAGAAGCCGAGCTTCAGGCGCGCTCCCGCCGCGGCGGCGTCCCGGAGCGCTCGCCCCACGGCCTCGTCCGCCTCGAACGCGACGGGCTCGAGCCCCGAGATCAGGAGCGAGACGCGCCCATCCAGCGCCATGAGGTTGCGGCGCGTGCTGACGGGGACGCGGTCCCCGCGTCGCGCGGCGAGCTCCCAGCCCGGATCGACCTCGATGACGTAGAGCCGCGAGCTCGTGCGCTCGCGCGCCGCTTCGCATGCGCCGTGCACGGCCGCGAGGTTCTCGAGCGCGTTCGCGTCGGCGAGCGCAGAGCCCGGCAAGGCCACCAGCAGGATGAGGAGCGACAGGCCGCGACGCATGCCCGGAAGCTGACGCTCCGCGCCGCGGGCGTCAACAAAGCGAAGAACGGCTCACGGCGAGAGCGCGCGCCACGCGGCGCCGACGCTGGCCTGGATCACCTGCGTCGCGAAGACGGGGTCGAGCCCCTCGACGTCATCGGGGCCCCCGCGGCAGTGGTACTCGTCGTACCGGAACTCGGAGGTGTCGGTGAGCATCATGCCGGGCGCGTCCTGCAGCCAGAACGGCGAGTGATCCGAGCGGCGCAGATCGCCCGTCGCGGGCGAGGTGAGGAGGCCGTCGTTCAGGAGGAGCGAGATGACGGGCAGGCCAACCCGCGCCCCCAGCTCGACGAGATCCGCGGCCACCGTCTCGCTGTATCGCTCGTCGCCGATGGCGGCGAGGAAGTCGCCCCGGCTCTCCCGCGCTTCGATCTGGCGGACCTCGCGCGGGAAGAGCAGGTCGAAGCCCTCGGGCAGCTCCTGGCTCCCCGGCGTGTCGTCGCGGTAGCCGATCATCTCGAACACGAGGTTCGCGCGGAGGTCGTCGCCGTCCGCGCCGGCCCGCTCGGCGTAGGCGCGCGAGCCGATCAGCCCGCGCTCCTCTTCGTCCCAGCACGCGACGACCAGGGTGCGCGCGTGCTCGGTGGAGGCCAGGACGCGAGCCGCCTCGAGCACGCCGGCCACCCCCGTCGCGTTGTCGTCGGCGCCCGCGCAGTCCGGCACCGAGTCGTAGTGGGCCGAGAGCAGCACCCGCTCGCTCGCCGCGGTGGTCCCCGCGAGCGTGCCCACGATGTTCACGCCGGTGCCGTAGTCGTGGCGCTCGACGTCCATGCCGAGCGCGGCGAAGCGCGTCGCGCACAGCTCGCGCACCGCCTCGTGGTGCGGGGTCCCCGGTGAGCGGGGCTGCGCGATCTCGGTCAGGTCGGCCTCGTAGCGGCTCTGCTCGACGCAGGCCATCGCGGCCTCTTCGGAGTCCGTACCGCAGGGCGGCAGCGGCGGAGGGCCCGCGTCGGGCTCGGTGGCGTCCGCGTCGGCGCTCGCGTCGAGACCGTCGACGGAGCCGTCGACCGGGTCGGCCTCGCCGTCACAGCCGAACGAGAGCGTGAGCAGAGAGAGGCCGAGCACCCATGAGAACGCACGTCGCATGAGAGACACATTGCCCGTTTCGGGGCGCCGTTCAAACCGGTTTCGGGCGACGATCTCTCAGGAGACGATGGCGTCGAGCGCGGCGAGGTGGCGCGCCGCGAGGTCGGCCACGGAGACCCGCAGCGCGTCCTCGATGTCGACGTGATCGCCAGCGACCTCGCCGATCGGGGCGAGCGGCACGCCGTGCTCGGCGCACACCGCGGCCACCGCGTCGCGGTCCGCCTCGGCGAAGCTGACGACGACGCGCGTGGGCTCCTCGGAGAACAGGCGCGCGGCCGGGGGGACGTCGCCGGCGCCGGGGAGCGACACGCGGCAGCCGAGCCCGTTCGCGATGCACGCCTCCGCCACGCAGACGCCGAAGCCTCCGTCGCTGACGTCGTGCGCGCTGGAGAGGAGGCGCGCCTTCGCGAGGGCGAGGAGCGCGCGCTGGAGCCGCACCTCGGCGTCGAGGTCGATGCCCACCGGGGCGCCGCCGACGCGCCCGGTCCGGGACACCCAGTACTCCGAGCCGCCGAGCGCGCCGCGCGAGGGGACGCCGAGGTGCGCGATGACGTCGCCGGGCACCCGGAAGCCGCTCGGCACGCGGTGCGACGGGTCTTCGAGCTGACCGACCACCGCGACGGTGGGCGTGGGCAGGATGGGCTTGCCGTCGGTCTCGTTGTAGAGGCTGACGTTGCCGCTGACGATCGGCACGTCGAGCGCCGTGCAGGCCTCCGCCAGTCCGTCGATGGCGCGGGCGAAGCGCCACATCGTGGTGGGCGTCTCCGGGCTCCCGAAGTTGAGGCAGTCGGTCGTGCCCAGCGGCTTGCCGCCGCTGCACGCGATGTTGCGCGCGCACTCCGCGACGGCCATCGCCGCGCCCTGGCGCGGGTCGAGCAAGACGTGCCGACCGTTGCAGTCGACGCTGACGGCGAGGAACTTCTCGATCGTCTCGCCCTCCTTCTCGCAGAACACGCGGACCACGGCCGCGTCCGCCTCGCCGGGCCGGAACACGGTGCCGTCGCGCACGACGTGATCGTACTGACGCCAGATCCACTGGCGGCTCCCCAGGTTGGGCGAGCCCACCATCTCGCGCAGCGCGTCGGCGCAGTCGACGTCGGTGGGCGGCGCCGGCTCGAGCGGCTCGGGCGCGGGCTCGGCCTGGGGCCGGTCGTACTTGGGCGCCTCGTCCGCGAGGGCGCCGATCGGGATGTCGACGACGAGCTGCGCGGCGCGCTCGGACGGGTCCGAGACGAGCGGGTCGTACCCGGGCGTGGCCTTGCAGACGAAGCGGCCGCTGCCCGTGACGCGGCCGATCACCGCCGCCTCGAGGTCCCACTTCTCGCAGAGCTCGAGGACCTCGTGCTCACGGCCCGCCTTGGCGACCATCAGCATGCGCTCCTGCGACTCGCTCAGGAGCATCTCGTAGGGAGAGAGGCCCCGGGCCCGGCGCGGGATCATGTCGAGGTCGAGCTCGATGCCGCTGCCGGAGCGGGCCGCCATCTCGACCGACGAGCTGGTCAGCCCGGCCGCCCCCATGTCCTGCACGCCGACGAGGCAGTCGGCCGCGAAGATCTCGAGGCACGCCTCGAGGAGCAGCTTCTCCATGAAGGGGTCGCCGACCTGTACGGTGGGCAACTTCTTGTCGGAGTCGTCGTCGAACTCGGCCGAGGCCATCGTCGCGCCGTGAATGCCGTCGCGGCCCGTGCGCGCGCCGACGTAGAGGACCGGGTTGCCCTCCCCCTCCGCCGTGCCGAAGAAGAGGCCGTCGGTCGCGGCGATGCCGACGGTGAAGGCGTTGACGAGGATGTTGCCGTCGTAGCTGGCGTCGAACTGCACCTCGCCGCCCACGGTGGGCACGCCGATGCAATTTCCGTAGCCGCCGATCCCCGCCACGACCCCCGCGAGCAGCCGCGGCGTCTTGGGGTGATCGGGCCGGCCGAAGCGCAGGCTGTTGAGCGACGCGACCGGCCGCGCGCCCATGGTGAACACGTCGCGCAGGATGCCGCCGACGCCCGTCGCCGCGCCCTGGTAGGGCTCGATGTAGGACGGGTGGTTGTGGCTCTCCATCTTGAACACGGCGCAGAAGCCGTCGCCGATGTCGACCGCGCCCGCGTTCTCGCCCGGGCCCTGCACGACCTGCGCGCCCTCGGTGGGGAGGCGCGCGAGGTGCAGGCGCGAGCTCTTGTAGGAGCAGTGCTCGGACCACATCACGCTGAACACGCCCAGCTCGGCGTAGGTCGGGTCGCGCCCGAGGAAGAAGACCACGCGCTCCCACTCGGCGTCGGTGAGGCCGAACTCGCGCGCGATCTCGCGGGACACGCTCGGCTCACCGGGGAACGGGACGGGCGCGCCGGGGAGAGTGTCGTGGGTCATCAGGCGGCCTCCAGGTGGGCGCGCAGGCCTTCGAGGAGCCTCAGCCCGTCGTCGTTGCCGAGGATGCTCTCCGCCGCGCGCTCCGGGTGGGGCATCAAGCCCAGCACGTTTCCTTGCTCGTTGTAGATGCCCGCGATGTGCTCGAGCGAGCCGTTGGGGTTCGCGGCGTCGTCGAGCTCGCCGCTCGGCGTGCAGTAGCGGAGCGCGACGCGCCCCTCGCCGTTGAGCCGCGCGAGCGTCTCGGCGTCGCACTGGTAGCGCCCCTCGGCGTGCGCGATGGGCAGGCGCAGCACCTGCCCCGCCTCGAGCCCGCGCGTGAACACGCCCTCGGACTCGACGCGGACCCACGCGTCCCGGCACTCGAAGCGGAGGTGCGCGTTGCGGGTCAGCGCGCCCGGCAGGAGGCCCATCTCGGTGAGGATCTGGAAGCCGTTGCAGATCCCGAGCACGGGCGCGCCGCTCTCGGCGAGCTGCACGATGGCCGGGGTGATGGGCGAGAAGCGCGGGATGGCTCCGGCGCGCAGGTAGTCGCCGTAGGCGAAGCCGCCGGGGATCACCACGGCGTCCGGGCTCGGCAGCTCCGTCTCCTTGTGGAACACGTACTCGGCGTCCAGACCGAGCACGTCGCGCACCGCGTGGAGCGCGTCCCAATCGGCGTTGGATCCGGGATAGACGACGACGGCGACTTTCACCTGCACCTCCGGGCTGCGGACGCGCGGACCCTACCTTTCGCCGCCGAGCCACGCCAGGCGCAGGAGGCTCAGGCGTCCTGGTCTTCGAAGACGACGGTCCCGTCGACCCGCAGGCCCCGCACCTTGCCGTCGTTCGTGATGGCCACGAAGTGCTGGTCGTCCCACCACATCGTGTCCTCGACGTAGTCGACCACGGCCCGATCGAAGCTCCGGTGCGGGCGACCCGACGGGGTGTCGACGAGCCAGAGCAGGCCCGTCCCGTCGTTGATGAGCGTGTTCGTCCGCCCCGGCGCGATGCGCGGGTGGCTCTTCCAGTGGGTGTAGCTGTGCGGCTCCTGACCGACGTAGCGCACGCCCTCCTTGCCGGGGATCTTCCACTGCGCCTTGGGCTGGAGCTGCCCGTCGAGCACGTGCACCGCGCTCGAGGTGTCCACCGCGATGAGGCTGCGATCGTGGTTGGGGTGCAGCGCGCCGGGGCTCCGGATCTCGGCGCTGCCCACCACCCCGCGGTCGAGGTCGACGGCCACGACCTTGTTCGCGTTCGCGTCCGAGACGAAGACCACGCGGCCCGGCCCCGCGATCATGCTCGAGAAGAAGCGCGCGCCGTAGCCGAGGTCCTCGAGGGTGTTCTGGAGCTGCCCATGAGCGTCGAGCACGAAGAGGGCGTCGCTGCCGGCCGCGACGATCGTCCCGTCCTCGAGGAAGGCGATGTCGTCGACCCAGCTCGGCATGTCGATCGGCTGGCCCGGCTCACCGGTCGCGGCGTCGACGAAGCAGAGGCGCTTGTTGCGATCGCTGGTGGCGACGCGCGACCCGTCCGGGCTCGCGCTCGCGGTGCGGCCCCAGCCGTCGAGCGTCCAGCGGAGGCCGCCGTCGGCGTTGCGGCAGGTGAGACGCGTCTTCCAGATGCCGAGGAAGCCGTCGGGCATGAGCGAGAGCCGAAAGTCTCCCCGCACCGAGCTGTGCCGGAAGCTCCGCTGCTCCGGGAGCACGTGGTAGCGGGTGGTGTCCTCACGGCTCATCGGGTCGACCTCGTCGGTCACCGTGAGCGGCGCGCTCCCCTTCGGGTCCATGCCCGGCACGTCGGCGGAGACGACGACCTCGTAGCTGGTCAGGCCCCCCGTGGGCGCGCTGCCGAGCGGGAGCTGCAGCTCGAAGGGCGCGGTCACGCTCTGCCCCGGCTGGACCTGGACGCCGCCCATCGACACGCGCCCCTTCGCCACCGCGTTCTTGCCGACGTTCTGCGTGACCTGCACGACCTGGATGTCGAACGCCGTCAGCGGCACCGCGCGCTCCGTGCCGACGACCTCGGCGGTCCCCTTCACGAGGCCGCCGCGCGGCAGCTCGAGCGTCTCCAGGTGCACGCGCACCGTCGGCTGTCCCTGGCCCATCGCGCCCCGGATCGAATCGAAGAGTCCCATGTCGCTGCCTCCTTCTCGGCCCGGACAACTCACGTCCCGTGCCAGAGCGAACGAGGCTACGCGTGGCCGCCCTGTCCCTTCCCTCGGCGCGGATGTCTCGCGCGGGAGGGTCGGTCGTCTCAGCCGCCGAGCAGCACCGGGCCGCCCTTGTCGACGGCGCGGGCGTAGGCGGGGCGCGCGCGGAGGCGGTCGACGTAGGCGCGCAGGTGGCCGACGTCGCCGTGCTCGCCCCGCGAGAGCGCGGCCTCGATCGGGTAGCTCATCTGGATGTCGGCCGCGCTGAAGTCGTCGCCCGTGATCCACGCGCGATCGGCGAGCTCCGCGTCGAGGAAGGCGAGCTGGCGCGCGGTCTCGGGGCCGGAGTAGCCGCCGTGGATCTTGGCGGCGATGCCCTTCACCACGGGCTTCAGGAAGAACGGCACCGGCGCCGAGCGCACGCGGCTCGCGACGAGCTGCACCATGAGCGGCGCCATCATGGAGCCCTCGGCGAAGTGCATGAAGAACCGGAAGCGCTGGAACGCCTCGGTCCCGCGCGCGGGCACGAGCGCGCCGTCGCCGAGCTCCTCGCTCAGCGTCTCCAGGATCGCGCCCGACTCGGCGAGCACCCGCCCGTCGAGCTCCACGAGCGGCGCCCGGCCGAGCGGGTGGATGGCGCGCAGGCTGTCCGGCGCGCGGCTCGTCTTCGGGTGACGGCGATAGGTGACGATCTCGTAGTCCACCCCCAGCTCCTCGAGGAGCCAGAGCGCGCGGTGCGACCGCGAGCGCTCGAGGTGGTGGACGACGAGAGAGGGCACGTCAGGCGACCGCGACCGTCTGGCCGCCGTCGACCGTCTTGGCCTGGTTGCCGCGGATCTCGACCGCGACGAGCTTGGAGATGCCGGGCGTCTCCATCGTCACGCCGTAGAGCACGTCGGCCATCTGCATGGTCGTCTTGCTGTGCGTGATGACGATGAACTGCGAGTGCTTCGTCATCGAGCGGATGGCCTCCGCGAAGCGGCCGATGTTGGCCTCGTCGAGCGGCGCGTCGACCTCGTCGAGGAGACAGAAGGGGCTCGGCTTGTACTGGAAGATCGAGAAGATGAGGCTGACCGCGGTCAGCGCCTTCTCCCCGCCGCTCATCAGCTCGATGGAGCCGAGGCGCTTGCCGGGCGGCTGCGCGAGGATCTCCACGCCCGTCTCGAGCATGTCGGTCGGGTCGGTGAGCTTGAGCGAGGCCTTGCCGCCACCGAAGAGCTTCGGGAAGACGAGCTGGAAGCGCGAGTTCACCTCGTCGAAGGTCTCGCGGAACATGCGCTTGCTCTCCCGGTTCATCTGCCGGATGGCCTTGTCGAGCTGGCCGAGCGCGGTCTCGAGATCGAGGCGCTGGCTCGTCAGGTACTCGTAGCGCTTCGACTTCTCGTCGTACTCCTCGATCGCGGTGAGGTTGATCTCCCCCATGCGCTCGACGAGGCGGATGAGCTCGCCGATCCGCTCCTTGACCTGCGCGTCGGGCAGCTCCCGGAAGTGGTAGTCGCCGATGACCTTGGGCAGGTCGACGCGGTGACGCTCTTCGATCGACTCGAGGAGGTGCTCGAGCCCCATGGCCAGCTCGCGCTCCTGCAGCGTCAGCTGGGTGAGCTGCTTGGCCCCCACCTCGATGCGACGGCGGATCTCGACCAGCGCGGACTCGCGCTCGCCCAGCTCGTGCTTGGCCTCGTCGTAGCGCGCGCGCGCCTCGCCGAGGTGCTCGTGGGCCTTCATGGCCGTGTCGATCGAGACGTTCAGCTCCTCGCGCGCGAGGAAGGCCAGCGCCGCGGTCTCGCCCTGCTGGCGCGCCGACGACTCCATGTCGCCGCGCAGCCGCGTCTCCCGCTCGGACAGCTCCTCGATGGACCGCTCGAGCCGCTCGAGGGCGCCGCGATCGCTCTCGGCCCGCTGCTTGGCCTCGGCCGCGCGGACCTTCACGCCCGTGACGACCTGGCTCTGCTCGTCGACCGCCGCGCGCTTGCCCTCGTAGATCTCGAGGCCCGCCGACAAGGACTGATGCGCCTCTCGCTCCGAGCCGCGCGCCGCGTCGATCTCTTCCTTGGCCGCGCGCTCCTCGTCGCTCGCCGCCTCGAGCTGCGCGTGCAGCTCGTCCGCCTCGCGCCCGAGCCGCTCGGCGCGCTCGTTGGCGCTCGCCAGCGACTCCTCGGCCCGGCGGAGATCCTTGTCCGCCTTCACGATCGCGATCTCCGCGTCGTGGGCCTGGGTGCGCGCGCTGTCGAGCTGGGCGCGTCGCTCCGCGATGCCGTTGCGAAGCACGCCGTGCTCCGCCACCGCCGTGTGCAGACGGCCGTCGAGCTCCGAGACCACCCCGTGCAGCTCACGGATCTCGCGCTTGACCGCGATCATGTGGCTGCCGACGCCCTCGCCGCGGCCCCCGGTGAGGCTTCCGTCCATGGCGACGACCTGGCCGCCCGCCGAGACGATCGCCGCCGCTACACCGCGATCGTGCAGGCGACGCGCGCCCTCGGCGTCCCGCACCACCAGCACGTCGCCGAGGAGGTGGCGCACCAGCGGCCGGTCGGCGGCGTCGCAGCCGACGAGGTCACCGAGCCAGCCGATCACGCTCGCGTCGTCGGGCAACGCGGCCGCGGGGCGCACCATCCGGCGCGGGTTCTGCGTGACGAGCGTGGCGCGGCCCCGCTCCCCTGCCTCCAGGAACGCGAGCGCCTGCTCGGCCGCCGCGCGATCCTTCACGACCACGTGCTGAAGCCGCTCGCCGAGCGCGGCGGCCAGCGCCTCGGTCAGCTCGGCCGGGCACTCGATGCGGTCGGCGACCAGACCGAGCACGCCCTTGTCGGCCCGAGACTGGAAGTCCGGCGCGTACTCGCGCATCAGCGCGCGCACGCCCTTGCCGACGCCCTCGAAGCGCTGCTGGATCTCCTCGAGCGAGCGCAGGCGCGAGCGCTTCTCGGCGAGCTGACCGCGCAGGGTCTCGAGCAGCTGGTCGCTGACGCGGATCTGCTCCCGGAGCGCGTCGAGCTCTTGCTGGAGCTCCTCGCGCCGCTCCGCCGTCTGCTCCTTGCCGGTGCGAAGGCCGTGCAGGCGCGCCGCGAGGGCCTCGCCCTCCTGCTTCAGCTCGACCGCCTTCGCCTCGTGCTCCTCGCGCTCCGCGCGCATGCGCTCGAGCCGGATGCGGCCCTCGCCCTGTCGGCGCTCGTAGCTCTGGAGCACCGCCTCGGCGCGCGCGATGCGCTGCTGCGCCTCGGCCACGCGGGCGCGCGCCTGCTCGACCGCCTTGCTCGCCTCCTCCGCCGCTCCGCGGCGACGATCGAGCTCGGCGTTCTCCTTCTGGAGCACCTCGGACTCGCGCTGCTCGGCCTCCTCGAGGTCCACGAGCGCGGCCGCGAGCATCTCGTGCTCCGCCGCGAGCGACGTCCGCTGACCGACGAGCGCGCCGAGCTCCCGCTCCGCCATGCGCTCCGACTCGCGCAGCCCTTCGAGGCGCGAGAGGTGCTGCTCGATCTTGCCCTCGAGCACGCGGACCGAGTTGTCCTGCTCGTAGGCGTGGCGCTGGGCGCGCTCGACGATGTCCTCGTGCTGCTGCACGCCGAGACGATCGGCGCCGAGCTCCGCCTCGCGCAGGCGCAGGGCGAAGCGGCTGCCCTCGACCTGGGCGTCGACGCGGTCCATCTCGTTCTCGAGCACGCGGCGCGTGACGGTCAGCTCCATCCACCGGTGCGACGCCACGAGGAGCTCGAGGTCGCGGATCTCGGTGCGGTAGCGCTTGTAGCGCTCGGCCTTCTGCGCCTGTCGCTTCAGGGTGCTGAGGTTCTTCTCGATCTCGCCGATGATGTCGCTGACGCGCAGCAGGTTCTGCCGCGTCTGGTCCATCTTGCGCTCGGCGGCCTTCTTCTTGGCCTTGAACTTCGTGATGCCGGCCGCCTCCTCGATGAGGTGGCGACGATCGGTCGGCTTGGCCGAGACGATCCAGCCGATGCGTCCCTGCTCGATGATCGAGTAGGCCTTGGTGCCGACGCCCGTGCCCAGGAAGAGCTGGGTGACGTCCTTGAGGCGCACCACGGTCTTGTTGATCAGGTACTCGCTGTG
The DNA here is from genome assembly GCA_040218145.1 of Sandaracinaceae bacterium. Lineage (GTDB taxonomy): Bacteria > Myxococcota_A > Polyangia > Polyangiales > Sandaracinaceae > JAVJQK01. The sequence goes on from JAVJQK010000109.1 coordinate 38,224, forward strand.
CCCGGAGCGATCGAGGCGGCGGGTGACCGCGATCTCGGCGTAGTCGCGGTACTCGGGCGGGCCGAGGCCGGCCGTGTTGTCGAACACGAGGGTGACCTCGGCGAACGAGTGGGGACCGCGCGTCTCCGACCCGTTGAAGATCACGTCCTCCATCGCCTTGCCGCGGAGGTGGCGCGCCGACTGCTCGCCCATCGCCCAGCGGATGGCGTCGACGATGTTCGACTTGCCGCAGCCGTTCGGCCCGACGATCGCGCTGACATCGTGGTCGATGTGGACGACCGTGCGGTCCACGAACGACTTGAAGCCGCAGACCTCGACCTTCTTGATCTTCATCGAAAGGGCTCCGTGGAGCTGGCCGGCCCAACGCCGGCGCACAGAGGACGGAGCTATCACCGGGGATCCGCGGCTGCAACGCTCATCACGAGCCTTTGTGGGTGCCACGGAGTGACCACCACCACATATAGTGGGTAGCTCCGAATCGATCCACCTCCGGTGGGCCGACGGACGGATCTCGGAGGCGATCGCCTCGTGCAGAAGCAGATCGCCCTCTGGCGTTGGCTAACGCGCGTGACCGGGGAGGTCGTCGCGGATGGAGAGGTCGCAGGGCGCGATCTCCAGATCGCTGTGCTCCCACCGGGGCCGCTCCACGCGCTCGAGGTCGAGCGCCCAGAAGCCGACGTCGGTGTAGAGCCAGACGCCCTCGATCCAGGCCGCGATCCGGCGCCCCGTGGGCCGGCGTCCGATCACGAGCAGGCGATCGAAGACCCACCCGGGCGATCGCAGCCCGAGCGCGCCCCCCGTCTCGACCTCGCGCGCCCCCTGGAGGCAAACCCCCGCGTATTCGGCGCCTTCCAGGAGGCGCGCGAAGTCCGCGGTGTCGCCCAGACGGCTGGCGAGCCCGAGTCGCTGGGCGCTGATCCGGGTCGCGACGCTCGCGTCGAGCAGGGTGCGCAGATCGAGGTCGTCATAGAGGAGTCGGGCCGGATCCCCCACCTGCAGCGCCTCGAACGCGCGCCGCCCGAGTGCGTCTATGGCCGCGTGCTGGGCGTCGACGCCCGCCGGCGAGGGGCTGGGGGTGGTCGCCCGCGGCGGCCCCGCCTGCGCCCCGCCGCTGCACCCCGCGAGGAGCGCGGCGATGCATGTGGCGAGGATCGCGGAGGGGACGACGGGAGCGCGGCGCACGCCCCGAAGGCTATCAGGCCGTCGGCGCGGAGCGCGATTTCGGAGCGACACTCCCGGCCCTCGCCTCACGCCGACGGCGCGCCTCGCGAGGCTACCGAATGTTGAACGGGTAGCTCACGCGGAAGGTGGTCTGGCTGAACGGCGGGAAGCGCGCGCCGCCGAGGACACCCTCCATGCACGCGCCCTGCGGCGAGCCGCCGAAGGGGCTGCCGCCGACGTTGACGCTCGCCACCGAGCCGTCCGAGCGGACGAGGATCGTCGCGACCGCCATGCCGACCTGGTCGCCCGCGCACTGGCGGATCCGCGACATCAGCGGCCCGAGGGTGCGGGCCACGTCGGTGCGGCTCGGCGAGGCCGGGAGGTTGGCGCTGCTGCCGGCCGACGGAGAGGCGGCGACCGCGCGCTCCTGGCGGCTCGGCTGCGCCGTGGCGGTGCCTTCGCGGTTGGGGCGCCCACCGAGCGCCTGATCGAGCACGTTGTCGAGGGCGTCGTTGCCGCCTGCGCTGGCCGAGCCGCCGCCGCCGGTCCGCGCGCTGGCGGACGCGGACCCGCCGCTGCCGCCCCTGGCGGAGGAGGGCGTCTCGCTCGCGCCCGAGGAGCCCGCCGCGGCGCCGCTGGCCGAGCCACCGCCCGAAGCGCTGCCCGAACCACTGGCCGAACCACTGGCCGAACCACTGCCCGAACCGCTGGCCGCCGGGGCCGCGCCGCGCGATCGACCGCTTCGGCGCCCCTGCGCTCCGGGGCTGGGCTCGGTCTCGCCCGCGGCCTGCTCCGCGGCGGCCTCGGCCTCACTGTCCTCCACCGCGTCGGCGGCGGCCAGATCGGCCTCGGCGCCGAGCTCGGCACCCGCCTCGGTCTCCGCCTCGGAGCCAGCCTCGGGGTCGACCGCCTCCACCGCCGCCTCGCCGGCGACGTCGACTCCGTCTCCGGTGGCCCCCGCCGACGCGCTGCTGGGCGCCGACGCGATGGTCTCGGAGCCCGCCTCTCCAGGCTGGTTGTTCATCAGGAAGAAGGCGACGCCGGCCGCGATGGCCGCGCCGACCCCGATGCCGATCCACATGTTCCCGCCCGACTTGGCGGGCTCGGCGACCTGCGCGGGCGCGGGCGCGGCGGCCACCGCGGCGGCCTTCTTCTTCTCGCCCGGCTTCTTCGCGCTGCTCGCGCCAGCCGCGGCCTTCTTCTTCTTCTTGGCCTTGGCCTTCTTCTTCGGCGCCGCCGCGGCGGGCGCCTCGTCTTCGGGCGCCTCGTCGACCGCGGCGGAGCTCGCAGCGCCGGCCGCGAGATCGACGTGGCCCGCGTCTTCTTCTTCTTCGTCGTCGCCGACGTGCTTCTCTTCGCTCGGCGGCGGCGGAGCCACGGAGGCGGCGAGCGCGGAGAGATCGAGCTTCCCGTCGTCCTCGTCCTCGTCAGCGCCCGGCGCGGGCGCCTGAGAGGGGCGCACCAGCGCGGAGAGGGCGGCGAGGCCGTCGTCTTCCATGTCGTCGTTCTGAGATTTGCTCTTCTCGCTCACATCGACCTCGCGGCTCTCTGCTTGGAGCCCCCCGCGGCAACCCGCCGGGGCTCGGCTGGCTGGTCGGGGTTAGCACAGCCCCCCGCGGGTCGCGGGGAGCTTTTTCGCAGCGGCGCACATGGATCCTGCCGCGTGCGCGCGCCTTCGTCACGTTCGTGGGTCGCCCATCAGACGACCTCGCCCGGAAAACCTTGGCTCTCGAGTCGGGAGTGAAGCGCCGAGAGGGGCGATCCGCAAGGCGCCTCGCGCCAACGAAAACGGCGCCGCTCGGACGAGCGACGCCGTGTCTCGCAGCGTGAGCGGGCTCACCCGTGCTTGGAGAAGTACTCCTTCGAAGCCTCGACGTCGGGCTTGATGGTGTCGCCGCCCTCGTGCCAGTTGGCCGGGCAGACCTCGCCGTGCTTCTCGGTGTACTGCAGCGCGTCGACGAGGCGGAGCACCTCGTCCGTGCTGCGGCCGAGCGGCAGGTCGTTGATCGTCACGTGGCGGACGAGGCCCTCCTTGTCGATGAGGAAGAGGCCGCGGAGGGCCACGCCGGCGTCGTCGCCGTCGTGCAGGAGGACGCCATAGTCCTCGCTGATCTGCTTGGTGATGTCCGCGACGAGCGGGTAACGCACGTCGCCGAGACCGCCCTTGTCACGCGCGGTCTTCTGCCACGCGAGGTGGGAGAAGGCGCTGTCCACCGACACGGCGATGACCTCGGTGTTCCGCTTCTGGAACTCCTCGAGCTTCTCGTCGAAGGCGATGATCTCCGTGGGGCAGACGAACGTGAAATCGAGCGGGTAGAAGAACAGCACCACGTACTTGCCGCGGAACTGGCTCAGCTCGATGTCGACGAACTCGCGGCCCTTGACGGCGGTGGCCTTGAAGTTGGGGGCTTCCTTCTGAACGGCGACGGCCATGGATCTCTCCTCCTGTGGTTCTCGGTCCGGGTTGGTGGTGCGATCTGGCCGCATCTCCGACATTTCGCAAGTGGCGAAGTCTGGACCGAGTCCAATGCTGAGACGAAGCGCACGTCGCCGCGCGCGCGGCCAAGTTGCCGAGGACCGGGTGACATCGCACGCTCCGCCACGGTGACCGACGAGACCGAGCCCTCCGCTGCGAGATCCCGGCAGCGCTACGCGACCGCCTTCGGGTGGGTGGCGGGCGGTACGCTGGGCCTCCTGATCAACTGGGGCATCAGCGCGGCCTACGGGGAGGGCTATCCGCTCACCTGGACCACGTTCGCGCTGTTTCTCGCGGGGGCCTTCGGCGGCATGACGCTGGCCGATCGCCTGGGGTCGCGCGCGTTCAAGCCCCTCGGCATCGCGGCCGGGGTCCTGATCGCCGTCCTGGTCGCGCTGGTGCTCGCGCTGGCGCTCACCTCCTCATGACGACGCGCGCATGAGCACGGCGTCCGCCCCGCTCGGGTAGTAGCGGCGACGACGGCCCACCTCCGTGAACCCCGCGGCGCGGTAGAGCGCGAGGGCGGCGGCGTTGTCCTCGGCGACCTCGAGGTGCACGTGCTCGGCGCCGCGCGCGCGGGCCGCCTCGAGGAACGCGGCGAGCATCGCGCGCCCCACCCCGGATCGGCGACGGCCTGGCTCGACCGCGATCTCGTGCAGCTCCGCCTCGCCCGCGATCACGGTGCCATGGGCGTAGGCGCCTCGGTCGGGATCGAAGAGCGCGAGGGTGTAGGCGCCCTCCGGGTCGGGCGGCGGGCGCGGCGCTCCGAAGGCGCGCGCGGCGATCGCCGACACGCGCGGGAGATCGTCCGGGCGCATCGGCCGGATCACGCGCGCCACTCGGCGATCACACGCACGGTGCTGCGGCTGCGCAGCACCTCGATCCAGCGGCGCACGTCGCGCTGGAGGACCTGCGCCGCGATCCACGCGCGCAGCACGTCTCGCACGTCCTCGAGGGGCCGCCGCGCGAACGGGTGCTCGCCCGTCTCGTAGACGCGCTCCACCTGGCCATCGCTGATCACGGTGCTGCCCTCGAGGTTCGCGCGGAGGAACGCGTCGACGTACGCGCGACGCCGCGCGATCGCCTCCACCTCCTCCGGGGTCGCGCCGACGCCGCGCAGGATCGCCGCGAGCCGCTCCGGGCCGCCGACGCGCGCTTCGATCCGCGCGCGCTCCTCTTCGATCCGCGCGTCGGTCGGGCGCGCCGCCCGCAGCCGATCCGCCTCGCGCGCGATCAGGACCTCACCGATGATCTCGTCGAGCGCGGCGGCGAGCAGCGGCGCGGGCAGCGGCCCGGTGGGCAAGCGCGCCGTCTCCTGCGCCAGCGCGAGGCGCGCGTGCAAAGTGACGTCGCTCCGGAGGATGGCGACGGTGTCGTTGCCGGGCGCGGTGCCGCCGACGAACGCCGCGATCCCCTCGACCCGCCTCGCGCGCTGCGCCGCGACCGGGGCCGCGAGCAAGAGCGCCGCAACGGCCGAGAGCGCGACCAAGCCTTGGACGCGACGGCGCCCGAGCTCAGCTCTCTTCAGCTGCGCTCTCACTCGGGGCATCGGCGCTCTCGGGCGCGCCGTCGTCCGCGCCGCCCTCGGAGGACTCGCTCGCCTCGGGCGGCTCCGGGGTCTTGGCCCGCGGACGCGGGATGTGCTTCCGCTCGCGGAGGAACTCGAGGAAGGCCACCGCCGCGTCGAGCTCGCGCGCCGGCAGGTCGTCCGCCAGCTCGCGCAGCCGCCCACGCTGGGCGTCGGCGATCACGGCGCGCGACTTCCGGCCCTTGCGGCGCTCTTGCTCCCGCTCGACCTGCGGGGCCACGTCCTCCGCGGTCGGCACCTCCCACTTGCGGCGCTCCACGGCCTCGATGCCGTGCGCGGTCAACCAGGCCTCCATGCAGCTGCGCAGCCGATCGGAGCGGAACGCGAACCAGCGCTCGCGGTCCACCGGGTAGCTCATCAGCACGTCCTTGAAGCGCCGGAACGCGCCCTTGCCATCGATGGCGCGAACGAGCTTGTCACGAAACTCGGGCTCGTCGACGGTCGCGATGAAGCGCTCCATCCACCGGTACTGCTCGCGCGAGCTGACCGGGTCGACGCGCAGGTAGCTCGAGTCGCGCATGACCCGCTGATGCATCTGCGGGTCCGCCACGCCATCCACGATCCGGATCACCTCCCCCGTGTCGAGGTGCAGGTAGCTGTGGACCTCGGGCGCGTTGTTCTCGAAGGCGTCCTCGAGCGCCTCCCACGCGATGGGCACCTGGCGAGGGAGAGTCTCCGCGTCGTTCTTCTTGCTCATGAGTCGATTCAGCTCGGGGTCGTGAGGGTGTCTTCGCTCCGCGCGCGTGCCACCGCGCGGGTCCAGCGATCCAGATGCGCGCGCCGGACGCTCGCGTCCATCGCGGGGGAGAAGTTTCGCTCGATCCGGTGCGCCTCGCGGATCGCGGTCAGGTCCGGGAACACGCCGACCGCGAGCCCCGCGAGGTACGCCGCGCCGAGCGCGGTGGTCTCGACGAAGCTGGGACGATCGACCTCGGCGTCGAGCAGGTCGGCCTGGAATTGCATCAAGAGCGCGTTCTGAGACGCGCCGCCGTCCACCCGGAGGCGGCCCATGGAGCGTCCGCTGTCGGCCTCCATCGCGCGCACCAGGTCGGCGATCTGGAAGGCGATGCCCTCGAGCGTGGCGCGCGCGAGGTGCGCCGCCGTGGTGTCGCGCCCGAGGCCCCAGATCAGGCCGCGCGCGTCGGGATCCCAGTGCGGCGCGCCGAGCCCGACCAGCGCCGGGACGAAGACCACGCCGCCGGAGTCCTCGGCCTTCTCGGCCAGCGCCTCGACGTCTGCGGAGCGACCGATGAGCCCGAGCCCGTCCCGGAGCCACTGCACGGCGGCGCCGGCGATGAAGGCGCTGCCCTCGAGGGCGTAGACGGTCTCGTCGCCGATCTTCCAGGCGACGGTCGTCAACAGACCGTTCTTGGACGCGACCGCCTCGGTGCCCGTGTTCATCAGGATGAACGCGCCGGTCCCGTAGGTGCTCTTGACGTCACCCACCTCGAAGCACGTCTGGCCGAAGAGCGCCGCCTGCTGGTCGCCCGCGATGCCGGCGATGGGCGTGCCGTCGGGGAGCCCCGGGACGCCCTTCGTCGAGGCGTAGATCTCGGAGCACGACCGCACCTCGGGGAGGAGCGCGGTCGGCACGTGCAAGAGGCCGCACAGCTCCTCGTCCCAGACGCCGCGGTGGATGTCGTAGAGGAGGGTGCGGGACGCGTTGGTCACGTCGGTCACGTGGGCGGCGCCCTGGCTCAGGCGCCAGACGAGCCAGCTGTCGATGGTGCCGAAGGCGAGCTCCCCCGCCTCGGCCCGCGCGGCCGCGCCGTCGACGTGCTCGAGGATCCACTCGACCTTGGTCCCGCTGAAGTAGGGGTCGAGCACGAGCCCCGTCCGCGACCGGAAGAGATCCTCGTGGCCTTCCTTCTTGAGCGCCTGGCAGCGCCCCGCGGTGCGGCGGTCCTGCCACACGATCGCGCGGTGCACGGCCTCCCCCGTGCTGCGGTCCCAGACCAGCGTGGTCTCGCGCTGGTTGGTGATCCCGATGCCCGCGCAGTCTTCCCCTCGCACGCCGGCCGCCTTCTGCGCGTCGGCGAGGCTCGCCAGGATCGAGGCCCAGATCTCTTCGGGATCGTGCTCGACCCAGCCCGAGCGCGGGAAGTGCTGGGGGAACTCGCGGTTCGCCTTGCCGAGGACCTTTCCGTCCTCACCCAGGATCACCACCGTGCTGCCGGTGGTGCCCTGATCGATCGCCATGAGATGCCGGGCCATTGGGGGAGGTACGGTACGCGGTTCCTTTTCACGCTGTAAAGCGGCAACGCCGCGACCGCCATCCCCCACCGGCCGTCACACGGGCGCGCCGCTCGAAGGGCGCTCCGCCCGCCCCGCCAGCCAGGGGAAGAGCGCCGGCAGGATGACGAGGGTCAGGAAGGTGGAGGTGAGCAGGCCGCCCACCACCACGGTGGCGAGGGGTCGCTGCACCTCGGCGCCGACGCCCTCGGCCAGTGTCATCGGCACGAAGCCGAGGGCCGCCACCATGGCCGTCATCACGACCGGCCTGAGGCGCGAACGAGCCGCCAGCCGAGCCGACTCCAGCGCCGTGCATCCCTTCGCCCGTTCGTCCAGAAGCGCGTTCATCAGCACGACCCCGTTCATCACCGCGATGCCGCTCAGCGCGATGAAACCGACCGCGGCCGACACGGAGATCGGCAGACCGCGCGCGGTCAACGCCACGACTCCGCCCACGGCCGCGAACGGCACGTTGAGGAGGATGATCAGCGCGGGCCGGAGGCGCCGGAAGAGGCGGATCAGGAGGCCCACGATCAGGGCGAGCACGCCGGGGATCACGATCGTCAGGCGCGCCCGCGCGCTCTGGAGGCCCTCGTACTGACCTCCCCACACCACCCGCCCTCCCTCGGGCACGGTGACGTCGCGGGCGACCGCCGCCTCGGCGTCGGTGATGACGGAGCCGAGATCACGCCCTCGCACGTTGAGGCCCACGACGATCCGCCGCTGCGCCATGTCGTGATCGATGAGGGCTGGACCGCGCCCCCGCTCGACGTCGGCCACGGACGACAGAGGCACGAGGGAGCCGGCGACCGGCACGGGCGCCTGTTCCAGAGTCATTCCGTCGATGGAGCTCCCGAGCCGGACACGGATCGGGATGCGCAGCGGCCCGTCGTAGGTGTCGCCGCGCTCGATCCCCTGCCGGAGCGCCTGCACGTGCGCGAGGACGTCGGCCCCGCTCATGCCCTGGCGCGCCGCGTCGAGGGCGCGCGGGCGCACCTCCAGCAGACGCACCTGGGGCGGCGCCATCACGCGCACGTCTTCCGCCCCGTCGACGGCCTCGATGACCTGCGCCGCCCGCTCCGCCGCGGCGCGCAAGGCCTGGAGATCGCGCCCGTAGAAGCTCACGGAGACATCCGTCACGCTGCCCCCGACGAGCTCGTTGAAGCGCATCTGGATGGGCTGCGTGAACCCGACCTCCTCCGCGGGCGCCGACGCCTCGATGGCGGCGCCGATCTCGCCGATGAGGGCCTCGCGATCGAGACCTTCGCGCCACTGGTCCCGCGGGAGCAGGTCCACGAACACGTCTGCTTGCTCCAGGCCCATCAGATCCGTGGCGACGGCCGGGCTGCCGATTCGCGTTGCGATGTGGGCGACCTCCGGGACCGCCTCCAGGATCGCGGCCTCCATCGCCGTCGCCTCCGAGACGGCCACGTCGACCCGGATGTCGGCCGCGCGCGTCGTCTGCAGAACGAGGTCCCCCTCGTCGAGCTGGGGGACGAAGGCGCTGCCGGCGCGCCCGAAGAGCACCCCGCCGAACACCAGGAGGACGACGGCCGCCGCGGCCACGAGGCGCGGGCGCGCCAGCGCGGCCTCCAGAACGGGGCCGTAGGCACGGCTGATCCAGCGGACCAGCGCGGGCTCACGCTGGGGCACGTCGCGCTCGCGCAGCAGCAGGCGCGCGGCCGCGGGCACGAAGGTCAACGACAGGACGAGGGCGCTCGTCAGCGCGAGCACGACGGTCAGGGCCATGGGGCGGAACATCTTCCCCTCGACCCCGTCGAGCGCGAGGATGGGCACGTAGACGAGCAGGATGATCGACACCGCGAAGAACACCGGGCGCGCCATCGCCCGGGTGGACTCGCGCACGCGATCCGCCATGGGCCCCCCGCGCTGCTGGGCCGCGTGGAAGACCGCCTCGACCATCACCACGCCGCCGTCCACGAGGAGGCCGAAGTCGAGCGCGCCGAGGCTCATCAGGTTCCCCGGGATGTCGAGCAAGACCATGCCGACCACGGCGCCGAGCATGGAGAGAGGGATGATGGAGGCGACCAGCGCGCCGGCCCGAAAGCTCCCGAGCATCAGGAACAGGACGATGATGACGAGCGTCCCGCCCTCGAGCAGATTCTTCGCGACGGTCTCCAGGGTCGCGCCGACGAGCTGGCCCCGATCGTAGACGACACGGATCTCGACGTCGGGAGGCAGGACGCGCTCGACCTCTCCCATCCTGGCGTGGACGCCGTCGAGGACCTCGAGCGCGTTGGCGTCGAGGAGCATCTGCACCATCACGTAGACCGTCTCGCCGCGTCCGTCGGCGGTCGCGGCGCCGATCCGAGGCTCCGCCCCCTCTTGGACCTCGGCGACGTCGCCGACCCGCACCACCGAGTCCTCTTCGTCGACCCGGACGACGGCCGCCGCGAGCTCTCCCTCCTCGCGTGGGGAGGCGACGCCGCGCAAGAGCACCCCAGCCTCTCCAGCCTCGAGGGTGGCCCCCGGGACGCGCCCCGTCGCCTCGGAGACGGCGCGCGAGAGCTCTCCGAGGGAGACGCGGCGCTGCGCCATGCGAATGGGATCGGCCACCACGTCCAGCGTGCGGCGCTCACCTCCCCAGGAGTTGACCTCCACCACGCCGGGCACGCTCGCGAGCAGCGGCGCCACCCGCTGCTCGGCGAGCTCCAACAGCTCCGCCGGCGGGCGCTCGGGAGAGGTCAAGGTCAGCTGATAGATCTCGCCGAGCCCTCCCGTCAGCGGTCCGAGCTCGGGGGTGCCCACCCCCTCCGGCATCTCGGCCACGACCGACTGCAACCTCTCCTGCACGAGCTGCCGAGCGCGCAGGAGATCCACCGCGTCCTCGAACAGGACGGTGACCGAGGAGATCCCGTAGCGGCTCGTGCTCCGCTGTCGCGCCAGCCCGGGCACGCCGCTCAGCGCGATCTCGATGGGGCGCGTGACCCGCGTCTCCACCTCTTCCGGGGTCAGCCCGGGAGCGCGCGTGATCACGACGACCTGCTTCCCGGTGACGTCGGGGAGCGCGTCGAAGCGGAGCCAGGCGCCCGCGACGCCCCCTCCGATGGCGGCCGCCACCACGAGCGCGGTGACCATCTTCGGGTGACGCCCAGCCCAGCCGACGACGGCCCCGATCACGCGTCAACTCCGGCCTCGCTCGCGTCCGATCGCGCCACGTCGGCCGCGACCGAGTCGCCCTCGCGCAGCTCCCCCTCTACGAAGGCGTGAGCCCCCGACGTGGTCACGACCCTCACGCTCACTCGCTCGACCGCGCCGTCACGTCTGCGCAGCACCTCGCTGAGCCCCGTGCGTTGCGCGACCGCCCGCACCGGGACCTGCCAGAGGGCCTCGCTCGCCGTGAGGCGGACCACCCCACGGAGGCCATCCGGGAAGCGAGCGCCCGCCTCGAGCGGCGCGTACCAGCTCCGTCGCGTCCCGTCGTTCGGCTCGACGAGCGTGGCCATGGGCTCGGGTGACAGCGGCACCGAGCGACCGTCGACGGTCGAGAACACCAGCGACGTCGCCGCCGGCCAGGAGGTGCTGGTGCGGACCTCTATCCGAGCCGCCCCGTCCCCCACGATCTCGGCGAAGGGCGCGCCGCCCGGCTCCCTGATCTCGCCGGGGCGGGCGTCGAGGGTCGCGACGACCCCGGAGACGGGAGCGCGGAGCGTCAGCCGCCCCCGCCGCACGAGCGCGGCGGCGCGACCCGGGTCGACGCCCGCCCCGGAGAGCGTCGCGGCAGCGCGGTCTCGCTCCGACCGGAGCTCGGCCGCGAGCGCACGCTGCGCGAACACCTCCGCGCGGCCGACCATCCCCTCCACCCGCAACGACTCCAGCTCGGCGGCGCGCTGCTGGTGCACCGTCAGGCGGCGCCGGGCCCCCAGGTATGCGGCGGCCGCCTCGGCCAAGGTGGGGGCGGTCACCTCGAGCACGGGGTCTCCCGCCGCGACCACGGAGCCGGGCCGGACATGAACCCGCTCGACGCGGACCCGGGCCGTGGAGGCGACCACGGCGTTCGCGTCCGCGGTCACCCGGGCCACCGCGGGGGCCTCGAGGAGCGAGGTGTCGCTCGGGGCGCGGACGCCCACCCAGCGGGTCGACGCGCTGGTCGGTCCGACCTCGGACGACTCCGGCGTCACGGCGTCGGGGCCGCTGCAGCCGAGGACCAACGCGATCCAGAACGCACGCGCTCTCATCGGGCGTCTCCCGCGCCGTCCAGCGCCGAGAGCAGCGTCCACATCCGGACCTCGGCCCAGGTGCGCGCCCCCTCCGCGCGCACCGCGAGCTCACGGGCCGAGAGGAGCCGCCGACGCCCCTCGATTACGGCGAAGATCGTCCCCTCGCCGAGCACGAGCGAGCGCTCTCGTCGCGCGACGACCGCGGCCAGGGTGGGCAGGAGGCGCTCCCGCAAGACCTCGAGCTGGCGGCGGGTGTGCTCGACTTCGTGGAGGGCGGTGGTGAAGTCGGCGGCCGCGCGACGGCGCTCCACCTCCGCGTCCACCTCCGCGCCCTCGACGTCCGCGCTCGCCGACGAGCTCGCGCGGCGCTCCTGTCCGAACGCCTCGAACGAGATCCCGGCCACGCCGAAGAGCACCCAGGAGTCGGCGGCCGACCGCTCGAGCTGGGTCCCGAGCTGAAAGACCGGGGCGTGCTCGGCCGCGGCCTCCACGACGCGGGCGCGCGCCGCGGCCGCCGCGAGCCGCGGGGCGACGACCCTGGGGTCGCGATCGATGGCCGCCAGCCGGGCGCGCATCACCTCCTCGTCGGGCAGGAGCGGGGCGGGACTGCGACCGGCAGTGGTCAACGTGAGCGCGGCTTCGTCCGGGGCCGCGCCCATCGCGGAGGCCAGACGCGCCGACACCTCGACACGCTCCCCCTCCAGCTGGAGCCGACGCTGCCGGAGCTCCGCGAGCACGACCTCGACCTCGGCCACGTCGCTCGACGTCAGGACGCCGACCTCGGCCGCTCGGGTCGTCGCCTCCAACCACCCCTGCGCCACCGAGGCGTGCTCCACGAGCAGCCTCTCGAGCTCCTCGACCGTCCTCAGCTCGATCCAGCGGCGCGCCGCCTCGAGACGCGCAATCAGCGCCTCGGCGCGGGCCCGAGCGGCCAAGGCGCGCCGCTCCTCTCCCGCCGCGCGACGCCGCGCGCCGCCGAGGTCGGCGAGGTTCCAGCCCTGCGTGACGCTGAGCTGCAGCTCCAGCCCCCGCTGCGCATCGGGAGTCAGCAACGCACCGGGCATCAGCGTCACCGTGGTCGCCTGCGCGGTGCCCCCCATGTCGACGTCCCCCGCGCGCCGGACGTCGAGCACGCGGCGCGCCCGTTGCGCGGCGGGAGAGCGGGCCGACAGCCCGACGGCCTCGTCGAAGGTCACCTGCGCGACGGCCGCACCTGGCGTCCAGAGCGCCACGAGCGCCGCGAGGCGGAGAATGGATGATGGAGTGCTCACGACTGCAACCTGGCGACGCGGAGTCTTCGAGGGCATCCGTCGCTTGACGTATCCCGAGGACTTTCGTGGGTTTCGACCCCCAGATGTCGGTCGGATGACGGATGGCCATCGGGGCCGTATATGACTCGCGCATGAGTCAGGCCGAGCAGTCCGATCCTCCCGAGCGCTGGTGGCTGGGCGCGTTGGGTGCGGTGGCGCTCCTCATCGCCGTCGACGTCGTCGTCGACTACAGCGAGGGGCACTCCATCCACATCGTGTTGGAGCTCGTCGCGATGAGCGTCGTGCTGTCGGTCGTGGGCGCGATGATGCATCGCCGTGAGCTGCGAATCGGGACCCTGGCGAGCCATCTCACGAGGAGCCGCCGCGAGGCCGAGCGGTGGCGCGCCGAGGCCGAGCACGCTCTGGAGGGGCTCGCCGTCGCGATCGACGCCCAGTTCGAGCGCTGGGCGCTGACCCCCGCGGAGCGAGAGGTCGGGCTGCTGCTCCTGAAGGGACTGAGCCTCAAGGAGGTGGCCGGAGCGCGGGGCACCAGCGAGCGCACCGCCCGCGATCAAGCTCGGGCCATCTACCGGAAGGCGGGGCTGTCCGGCCGCACGGAGCTCGCCGCATTCTTCCTCGAGGATCTGCTCTTGCCCTCCAACACGGCCGCGCACGATCACCCGGTCTGAGAGACCTCAGGTCCGCCAGCGATCGCGCATCGCCTCGAGCGCGGCGCGCGCCGGGCCGTCCCCGACCACATCGAGCGCGAGCGCGACGATGCGGCGCGCCGCGTCGAGATCCCCGGCCCGCTCCGCCGCGGTGAGCGCCGCGCGGAGCATCGCGGTGTCGCGCTTGGACGCGCCCACCTCGGCCAGGGCGAGCGCGGCGGGCCCCGGGCGCCCCTCTTCGCGGAGCCGGCGGGAGGCGGCGCGCAGGTAGGTCGCGCGGGCCTCCTCGTCGGGCGCGTGCGCCGCGAGCTTCAGCAGGGCGTCGCCCTCGAGGCGATCGACGTCGCGCACGAGCACGTCGGCGAGCGCGCCCGCCACCTCGTCCCCCGCCTCGGCGGCGGCGGAGGCCAGCGTCCGCGCCGCCGCGTCCTCGTCGCTGGCCTGCGCGCGTGCCTCGCGGGCCAGGGCGCCGGCGTCGTCAGCCTTCTCGAGCGCGCGCACGATCTTGTCGGCCGTGAGCCCGAGCAGGCGCTCCGGCTGGTCGTCGAAGCGGCTCAGCTCGAGCTCCTCCAGGCGCGCCTCCAGGGCGGGGCCCCCGAGCTCCGAGGGCGGATCCTCGGGGGCGACGCGGCGGAGCGCGGCGACCCACGCGCGCGCGCGTCTCAGATCCGCCGCGTCGAGCGCGTCAGCGGCGCCGCGCGCCAGCGCCCGAGCGACCCGGTCGGAGGCGCCCGCGCGCGGCACGTGCTCCACCGCGGCCAGGAGGCGGTCCTCGGCGCGCCGCGTCGCGCTGCCCGCCCCGAGCGCGCGTCGCACGTGCACCAGCGCCGCCATCACCGAGGCGTCGCGGGGCGCGAGGGCGGCCGCGCGCGCGAGCCGATCTTCGGCGTCGTCGAGGCGCTCGGCTCGCTCCGCCACGCGCGCGCCGCCCACCAGCGCGGAGACCTCGCCCTCGCCGTCCCCGTCGCGCCGGAGCGCGCTCGCCCCCCGGTCGAAGTAGGAGAGCGCCTCCTCGAAGGCCCGCTCCGATTCGCGCACGCGGGCGAGCCCGAGCAGGACGTCCGGATCGTGCGGGAGGTGGCCCGCCGCCACGGCCCACGCGCGCGCGGCCTCCTCGCCGCGTCCGGCGAGCTCCAGCAGGCGCGCGGCCTCCCGCGCCAGGGCCCCGCGTTCGGCGCCTGGCTCTCGGGCCGCGAGCGCGTCTTCGAGCGCCGCTCCGAGCGCTTCGGCGTCCCCGAGCCGCGCGAGCGCGCCGATCAATCGGAGGGCGAGCTCCGCGTCCGACGGGCGACGCGCCGCCGCCCGCTCGAGCAGCGACGCGGCCAGGTGCGGCCGCTCCTCGAGCGCGCGATCCGCCACCGCGCAGAGGGCCTCCACCGCGACGGCGTCGCAGGGCTCCTCGTCCGCGAGCGCGCGGGCGTGCTGGGTGGCGCGCTCGAGCGCGTCGTCGCGCAGCGCGGCCCGCAGCGCCAGGGCCTGGCCGACGAGATCGCGCGGCGCCTCCGGCGCGGGCTCGAGCCCCAGCGCGGCGCCGGCGAGCCGGAGCGTCTCGAGATCCTGCCGCTCGCGGAGGTCGGCCCACATCCGCTCCGCGCGCTCGCGATCTCCGATGGCGAGCGCCGCGACGACGGGGGCGAGCCGCCGCGCCCGCTCCCAGGCGTCGTCCGGAGCGGCGTCCGGAGCATCCTCGGCGAGAGTGAAGAGGGACACTCGCCGCGCGCCGAGCACCTCGAGGCCGAGCCGCACGCCGCGATCGTCGGGCACACGCCAGCCGTGCGGCACGAGCGCCTCCATCAAGAGCGCGCTCAGCGCGCGCGGCGCGGCGAGGGCACCTCGATCCACCTCGAGCTCGAGCCCCAGGGTGCGCGCGGCCACCAGCACGCGCGCGGCGGGCGGGGCGGGACCTTCGCTGGCGGCGCGCGCGTCGATCGGCAGCACGCGCAGGGTGCTGCCCTCGAAGGCGGCCCGCGCGTCGAAGGCGACGGTACCGAAGGCGTCCCGCAAGGCGAACGCGAGGCCCGGCCCCGCGGGAGAGAGGGCGCGGAGGGTGTACGGATCGCGGACCAGCCCCTCGAGCACGCTCGGGAGGTCGAGGCGCAGGCGCGCGGAGATCACGCGGGTCCGGCGGGTCCGGAAGCGGCTCGGCCCGGCGCTCAGATCGAGCGGGAACGCGAGCCGGCCGAGGTCCAGCACGAGCTGCTCGACGCGCCCTAGCGCGAAGCGGAACGGGCGCGCCAGGTGGAGGCGGCCCCGCCCCTCCTCGAAGCGCAGCGCGAACCGAGGCCCCCCCTCGGGGGGACGCCGGGCGCCGCCGCCTTCCGCGCGTGCCTCCGCCTCCATGGCGCCCGAGGGTAATGCCCCCGCGCGGGGAACGAAACGGTCTCGCTGCGTTCGGGCGGCGTGAGAGCGGATATCCTGGACGTGTGGAGACTCCCCGCCTGCGCGACGCGCTGCCTTCGGACGCCGAGGCGATCGAGGCGCTGCTGGCCCTGCTCGACCACGCCCCGGGCCCCGAGCGACGGGCGCAGATCCGGGCCCGGCTCGAGGCGCCGGCGGAGGGCGACGTCGTGCTCGTGGCGGAGCGCGACGGATCCATCGCCGGGTTCGCGGCCGCGACCCGCGTGCACCCGTTCGAATACGCGAAGCCGCAGCTGCGGGTGAGCGCGATCGCGGTGGCGTCCGACGCGCGCCGGAGCGGGATCGGGGCCGCGCTCGCGCGAGCGCTCGAGGCGAGGGCCGAGGCGATGGGCTGCTTCCGGGTGGAGCTGACCAGCGCGCACGCCCTCGTCGGAGCGCACGCCTTTTGGCGCTCCGTCGGCTACCGCGACGCCGGCCGCCGCTTCGTCCGAGCGCTCGAAGACGAGGCGCTCACGCCGTGAGGCCGACCGCGTCCGTGTAGGCGTTGCGGAACAGCGCCGCGCTCGCGCCGAGGACCGAGGCCCGCTTGGCCTTCCACGTGGTCAGCTTCGCCCCGTAGTCGGAGGCCACGCGCCCAGGATTCAGGAAGTTGATCTGCCCCCAGTGGCGACGGTAGTCGACGTTGGCCTGGTCGAGCCGGAGGAAGAGGCGGCGGAAGAAGTCTCCCGTCCCGCTCACGCCCGCCATGCACGGAAACTCGATGGTGACCGTGGGCCCGAACTGCGCCATGCCGATCAGGGCGCGCGTCGCCTGGCTGTAGCGGAAGGAGACCAGGCCGGGATAGGCGAACTGGTGTTGCGCGCGCGACGCGTCGATCTCGGCGAGGATCACCTGCAGGGCGGCGTCGGCCTGGGCCACGGGCAAGGACAGCTCGGCCGCGAGCGGCTTGAAGCCGACCGGCACGTTGCGCGGGAACACGATCGCGAAGGGCGCGTCGACGGTCTTGGGCGGGTACTGCTGATTCAGGAGCAGCTGGAGCGTGGTGGGCACCGCGCCGGGCGCGAGCCCCGCGAGGGCGGCGAGGAGATCCCCCACCTCGGCGCCCGGCTGGAGCGATCCGCCCCCGGGCGGCGGCGGGGGGACGGCGAACGGCTTCTTCCAGCACACCGTGAGCGAGACCCCATCGGGCGCGGCGGTCGCGTACGGGTTGATGACGACCTCGAAGTGATACGGCCGGCCAGTCCCCCCGGGGAGCGCGTACCCGGCGCCGAAGTCCAGGGTGCGCATCAGCGCGCGGAGCTCGTCCGAGAGCGGCCGGCGCACTCGATGGAAGTCGAGGTTGAAGCCGTCCACCGTCTCGAGGGCGACGGCGTGCACGAGCCCGAAGCAGCCCACGCTCACCACCGCCGCGTCCAGGAGATCATCGTCGCGGACGAGCTTCATCCCCTCCTTCTGCGCCCAGCCGTCGGTGACCAGCGGGCGGCTCGCGGCCTCGATCCAGAGCGACTCGCCCCCGCGGCCGATGAGGTGCACGCCGCGGATCTGATCCGGGATCGGCCGCTGATCGATCTGCGAGCCGTGGCTCCCCGTCAGCGCGGCGCCGCCGATCGTCTGACCGCCGCGCCCCCCCATCGTGCGCAGCGAGCGCTGCTTCTGCATGAGGTAGTCGTTGACCGCGCCGACCCGCGCGCCCGCCTGGACGAGCACGACCGAGCCGAGCTCGCTCGGGTCCTCGAGGTCCTGGGGGCTCCACACGTCGAGCACGCGCGAGAGCGCGAGCACGTTGACGAGGAAGCCGTCCGTCACCGCGCAGGGCGAGAACGACCAGGCGGTGCCCATCCCTCGGAGGGTCTCGCCCGCCTGCTCCGCGTCGGTCACGACCCGCTGGAGGTTCTTCACGCCCTGCCGCCAGTCGTTCTGCTGGGCGCCGTTTCGCACGTCATAGACGCGCTTGGCGGTGACGCTCGGCACGTTGCCGGAGAAGTTCGTGATGGGGACGTCCCGCTCCATCAGCAGGCCCGGCTGCACGATCGTCATGGCGCCTCCAGGCGCGAGAGCGGCCCGTTCGGCACCGCGCAGGTGAACCACACGTCGATGGGCTGCCAGAACCCGAGCGTCAAGACGTTCACCACGGTGTAGCCGAAGTTGTCCTGCACCCGGATCGTCGCGAAGCCGCCGTTGGCGCAGTACTGCTCGGCCGTCGCGTCGAAGTCGTCACCCGCCGCCCCCCACGCGATGCTGTGCATGGTGACGTGCCTCGCGCGGTCGGGCGTCACCGCCGCGTCCCCCGCGCGCAGCCTGTAGGTCATGCAGCCGCTCGTGATGAGCGCCACCGCAGCGATCGTTCCCCAGCGCGTTCCCCACCTCATGGGCGAGGAGGATAGATCAGGCGGGGACGCGCGTGCGGAAACGTTCCCAGGGCGTGCCGAGGACTTCCTTGGCCTTGGTGCGCACGTCGCGCACCGCGTCCTGGCTGGCGCCCGCCGCGAGCGCGTCCTCGGCGCAGAGGATGGCCGCGATGTGACGGTCCCGCGCGAGGAAGCTCCTGGCCAGCGCCGGGAGCACCTCGGAGCGAGGCGCGCCGAGCGCGAGGGCCCGCCGGAAGAGCCCGATGGCCTCGCCGTGTCGCTCCTCCGCGACGTACGCGCCGCCGAGCCGCCGGAAGAGATCGGCGCTGACCTCGAGCTGGTCCTGCCCCCACTGGATGCCGAGGCGAAGCACCTCCTGCGCCCACTCCGTGCGGCCGAGGTCGACGAAGGCGCTGCCGAGCATGCCG
Source organism: Sandaracinaceae bacterium (assembly GCA_040218145.1). Lineage (GTDB taxonomy): Bacteria > Myxococcota_A > Polyangia > Polyangiales > Sandaracinaceae > JAVJQK01. The sequence goes on from JAVJQK010000109.1 coordinate 56,914, forward strand.
AGCGCTTCGGCCAGCGTGGCGCGCACCTCCGGCGCGAGGCCCTGCCCTTCGGCCGTGCGCAGGAGCAGCGAGAGCGGCCCCGGCCAGCTGCCGAGCAGCTCCACGACGCCGTCGCTGTCCTCCGCCTTCGCCGCGGCGCGCGCGCGCGGCACGAGGTTGAGATCGATCGAGAACGGCGACGGCGCGCGCTGCTGCTGGACGTCCTCGCGCACGCGGTCCCGGACGAGGTCGCGGAAGTCGTCGAGGGGCAGGTCCGTCTTCTGGCCGCCGATGGCCACCTCGATCGTGGCCAGGTCGCCGTCGACCTTCAGGCACTCGAGGCCGATGTCGTAGAGCGGCGCGAGCAGCACGTAGCGGAAGCCGATGTAGGACTGCAGCGACTCGGCGTCGGCGCCCTTCGGCGCCCCGGTCTCGTTCTCGTCCTCGCTCAGCATCGCCTGGGCGAGCCGCTCGCGGAAGTCGGAGAGGCTCAGGCGCTGGGAGCCCGGCAGCTCGCCGATCTCGAACTCCACCACCGACTGATCGGGGTTTCGGGGGTCCACCGTCAGCGCGGTGATGCGGATCCCGGCGATGACGCTGAAGGCGACGAAGCGCTCCCCCACGACCTCGCACAGCTGTGTGAACCCCTGAGAGCCATCGCCCAGCTGCTCGAGCCAGCCATCGGCGCGGGCCTTGTCCAGCGCGTACGTCTTCATCCGGTGCGTCTCATCGTCGCGGTCCAGCCTGGGTCCGGTCAAGCGTCACGGCGAGCCCGGTACCAGTCGATGGTGCGCGCGATCCCGTCTTCGAGGTCGATGTGCGCGCGGAAACCGAGCAGCTTCTCCGCCTTCTTCACGTCGGGGATGCGGAGCTCGACGTCCGGGAAGTCCCACCTCACGAAGCGGATGGGGCTGTCGCTGTTGGCGAGCCGCGCCACGAGCCGCGCGAGCTGGTAGATGGTGACGGTGCTGCGTGGGTTGCCGATGTTGAAGCTCTGCCCGATCGCCTCGACCTTGGTCAGGCAGAGCAGGATCCCTTCGACGATGTCGTCGATGTAGCACCACGAGCGGATCTGATCGCCCTCGTTGTGGATGGTGATCTCGTCGCCGCCGAGGGCGCGCACGACGAAGGCGTGGATGGCGCCCTCGCCGATCTGCCCCGGGCCGTAGATGTTGAACGGCCGGATGGCGCACGTCGGCAGCTGGTACTGCTTCCAGTAGTTGTGCGCGAGGTGCTCGGTCGCGAGCTTGCTGACCGCGTAGGTCCAGCGCGCCTCGCCCACCGCGCCGAGGCTGGTCACGTCCGCCTCGCGCACCCGGAAGGCGTACGAGCCGAAGACCTCGCTCGTCGAGAAGTCGATGACGCGCTTGACGCCGCTGACCGCGCGGGCCGCCTCGAGCACGTTCATCGTACCCTGGAGCGAGACCTCCATCGTGGTGACGGGGTTCTTCATCACCGTGTCGACGCCCGCGATCGACGCCATGTGCACGACGTAGTCGACGCCCTCGGTCGCCTCCCGCACCACGTCGGCGTCGCGCACGTCGCCCACGACCAGCTCGAGGTTCTCGTGGCCGATCAGCCCCGCCTCCTCGAGCCCGTTGCGCCGCAGGTTGTCGAGGACCCGGATGCGGTTGTGCGGCAGCAGGCGCCGGCAGAGCGCGGTGCCGATGAAGCCGGCGCCGCCGGTGAGGAGGAGGTGCGCGTCACGGAGCATGTGCCGTCGATAGCTCGACCCGGGGGAGATGGCGAGAAAGCGGAAGCGAAGGCGGGGCTCGGGCGTTGCCCCGTCCGAGGCATCATCTTTACAAGGTCGCGGGGCCGTGGAACCCTCGGCCCTGGCTCGTTTTTCACCTCTGGGGGACCCCCGAATGGGCATCTTCAGCCGCTTCAACCGTGTCCTGAAGTCCAACCTCAACTCGATGCTGGACAAGGCCGAGGACCCGGCAAAGCTCATCGATCAGACCATCGTCGAGATGGAGAAGGAGCTGAAGGAGGCTCGGAAGGAGCTCGTCCAGACGCTCGGGTCGTCGAAGCGCCTCGACAAGAAGAAGGCGGAGCTCGAGGACGAGGTCGCGCGCTGGGAGGACAAGGCCGTCCTGGCCCTCAAGGCCGGCGACGAGGAGCTCGCGCGCGAGGCCCTGAAGATGAAGCAGAAGGTCGCGCGCGACGCCGAGCAGGCGGCGGAGCAGGCCGCGACCCAGGAGCGCGCCGCCTTCCAGATGAAGGACACGCTCGAGGAGATCGAGCAGAAGATCGATGACCTGAAGGCGCGCAAGTCCACCCTCGCCGCGAAGGTCCGGCGCGCTCGCTCCGGGCCCGACGACGACGTCACCAGCGGGCGCGGCGGCGCGTTCGCGGACCTCGAGCGGCTCAGCAGCCGCATCGACGGACTCGAGGCGGAGGTCGAGGTGCATGACGTGCTCGACGATCCGGGCCGCCGCGACGTCGACGCGCGCTTCCGGGAGCTCGAGCGCAGCGCGGGGACGTCCAAGGTGGACGACGAGCTCGAGGCGCTGAAGCGGCGCCTCGACGACTGAACGCGCGAACGAACCGCGAAACGTGCGAGAGCAGCTGATCGTCTGGCATCGCTGGCTGCCTCCGCGCGAAGAGGGCGGGGCGCAGCTCGAGCGCGTCTCCGCCTGGCGCCGCGAGGTCGAGGCGCGCTTCGAGGTGGTGGGCGGACGGCTGCTCGGGAGCCTCGGCGCGAGCCTGGCCGCGCGCTTCGATCCGGAGGAGACCGTCGACGTGCTCGGGCAGTGCCTCGAGCTGCTCGCGGCCGCGGACGCGCGCGAGATCGACGTGTGCTTCGGGGTCGCGGTGGGCCCGGTGCGCGAGCTGGACCACGGCGTGGTGAGCCCCGCCATCGAGCTGGCGCAGCTGCTCGCCAACCGCGCGCGGCCCGGCGAGCTGGTGCTCGACCCATCGGCGCGCGACCTCGCGTCGGAGGATCTGCTGATGGGCCGGCAGGTCGCGGCGGGCGCGGGCGCGCCCCGCGGCACGACGGTGGACCGCGCGCACCCGCGGCGCAGCGACAACGCGGACGCCATCGCGGAGCTGCGCCCGCCCAGCATGCCCCCCATCGCGCGATCGCTGAAGCACGAGATCGAGCGCGCCCTGACCGCGGGGGAGTGCCGCACGTTCATCCTCCGCGGCCCGGTCGGGGGCGGCGCGACCGAGCTGCTCGCCGATCTCGAGCCGCCCCAGGAGCGCGGGCGCATGTTGCGGATCGGCGCCGCGCCCGGCGGCATGGCGCCGCTCGCGAGCCTGCGGCTCGGGCTCCTGCGCCGCTTCGGGACGCCGCTCCAGGTGAAGCAGGCGCTCTCCGGGGCGGGCGCGACACCCGGCGGCGCGCGCGTCCTGGCCCGCGTGGCGGCGGGCGAGCTGGTCCCGCTCTCGACCCTCTCGGACGGCCTCGTCGAGCTGCTCGAGGCGGAGCGCGCGCAGGGCCGGCGCTCGTGGCTCGTGCTCAGCCCGCTGAGCCTTGTCGACGGCGCCACCCTCGGCGCGCTGCTCGAGGCCCGGCGCCGCGGCGGCGACTTCGTCCTCTTCGGCCGCTACCCCATGGACCTCCCGCTGCCTCGTCCGCTCGCGGAGCTCGACGAGCCGCTGAGCGAGCTGACCCTGCCGCCGCTCAAGACCTCCGACGCCCGGGTGGTGGCCGAGGCCGTGCTCGGGGATCGCACCGACGGCGACGTCGCGCGGCGCGTGGCGGTGCTCGGCGGCGACACGGTGCTCGGGGTCGTCGAGGCGGCCCGCACGCTCATCGCCACCGGAGAGCTGGTCCGCGAGGGCGAGGGGTTCGTCTGGCGCGCGGGACCGCGCAAGGGCGCCGACGCCGCCAGCACCCAAGAGCTGCTGACCAAGCGCCTCGAGCTGCTGGACGCGAGCGCGCGGCGGGTCCTCGAGGCGCTCTGTGTGGTGCCCGACGGCTCGCTCCGCGGCCTGCTGCAGGAGGTGGCGAGCCTGGACGGAATCGCCGAAGCGCAGTTCGACGAGAGCCTCCGGCTGCTCGAGAAGGAGGCGCTCGCGCGCGGCGACGAGCGCCCTCGGCCCGCGTCGAGCCTGCTCCGCTGGAGCGTGTTGAGCCTGGTCCCCCCCGCGCGGGCGATGGAGCTGCACCGGTTCGTCGGAGAGGCGCTCCGCAGCCGCGCCGAGGCGGAGCCGCCGCTGCGGGCGGAGCTCGGCTTCTACCTGGTGGAGGGCGGCCTCGACGAGGAGGGACGCCAGGCGATCACCGAGGTGATCGAGTCGACGCTCGCGGCCGGCTACGAGCGCGCGGCCCGTCAGCTGTCGGGGTGGCTCGCGGCCGTGAAGACCCGCCGGGAGGAGGCCGCGCGAGGTCAGCGCGCGACGCCCGTGCCGCCGCCCCCCGAGGCGCTCGAGGAGGGGCCTCCGTCGAGCGAGATCTCGCTGGACGAGCTCCTGGAGGAGGCCGCAGCCGCGGCGCCCCGGCCGCCACCGCCTCCGCCTCCCGCGCCTCCGCCGCCCGCGTCGCGCGCCGCCGTCGCGCTGATGAGCGCCCCCGCGGATCCGCCCGAGGACACGCTCGTGCTGGACGACCTCGGCGGGCTGGAGGGGCAGCTTCGGGCGCCGCCCGTCCCTGCCGACTCCGTCGGCCTCGAGCCGGTGGGTCCCGCCGCGAGCGAGCTCGAGTTCATGGACGACGTGGACGCGTTGCTCGAGGAGGCCGTCGACGCGGAGCTCTTCGACGACGGCGTGGGCACGACGCCCGGGCTCCTGCACGCCGCTGTTCCCTCGGAGACGGGGCCTTCGGAGCCGGCCCTCTCGCAGACGATGGAGGACATGCCGAGCGAGCGGACCAGCGTCACCCCGGCCCCCGTCCGTTCGTTCGTGGAGGAGGCGGTCCGCGCCTTCCGGGAGCGCGACTTCGAGGCGCTCGAGGCCACCATCGGCCGCGCCATCGCCGACGGCGGCGATCTCGGCGCGGTCGGGCGGGTGCGGGCGGTTGCGGAGCTGGCCCGCGGAGACCTCGAGGCGGCCCGCGGCGCGCTCCGAGAGGCGCGGGAGCGAGGACGCGACGCTCCGTCGTCGCGGGCTCGCTCCTTGCTCGCGGAGGCGCTGCTCGATCTCCGGGCCGGCGAGCCGATGCGTGGCGTCCGGGGCGGCCTCGCGGCCCTGGCCGTCTCCCGCACCCTCTCGGATCCCCGCGGCGAGAGCGCCGCGCTTCACACCCTCGCCGCCTGTTTCCGGGCGCTCGGCCGCGACGAGGAGGCCGCGGGCCTCGACGCAGCGCGGCCACAGCCAGCCGAATAGCCGATAGATTTCATGGCGTTCAGCGTCGGTGTACCAACCTGGTACGGCGCTTGATCGGGCGGCCTCGTCCACTTATGGTTACCCTCCGGGCCAGCCCTCGGGCTGCCCAAGGCCCCCTCCGACCCCGCAGCGATCGCCACCCCCCTTTCGGCATCCTCGGGTCTCGACCGGGTCGCTCCTCACCTTCCCCTCGGGTCGCCCCCTCGGTGCGATCTCGCAGGCACACGTGCAACCCCTCCCGGAGAGTCGATGAACGGTTCGTTCCCTGCTCGGAAGCTCGAGATCTACAACTTCAATCGCATGGACGCGATCCCGCAGCTCGCGAAGCTGCCCGCGGCGCAGCGCGACGCGATGAAGGCGGTCGCCGCGGTCCTCCCGTTCAAGGTCAACCAGTACGTGCTCGAGGAGCTGATCGACTGGGACCGCGTCCCGGACGACCCGATGTTCCGGCTGACCTTCCCCCAGCGCGGCATGCTGGCCGACGACGACTTCGCGGCGATGCTGAAGCTCGTGAAGGGCGGCGCCTCGAAGAAGGAGCTCGTCGCGGCCGCGCGTCCGATCCAGATGCGCCTCAACCCGCACCCCGCGGGGCAGCTGGCGCACAACGTCCCGGACGCGGAGGGAGAGCCGCTCTCGGGGATGCAGCACAAGTATCGCGAGACGGTGCTCTTCTTCCCGACGCAGGGTCAGACCTGTCACAGCTACTGCACCTACTGCTTCCGCTGGGCGCAGTTCGTGGGGCTCGAGGACCTGAAGTTCGCGAGCAAGGAGCCCGAGCGGCTCGCCGAATACGTGCGCGCCCACCCCGAGGTGACGAGCGTGCTGTTCACCGGGGGCGACCCGATGGTGATGAAGACCAAGATCTTTCGCCGCTACGTCGAGCCGCTCCTCGAGATCGAGCACGTCCAGAGCATCCGCATCGGCACCAAGGCGCTCGCCTACTGGCCGCAGCGCTTCGTCGCGGGTGAGGACGCCGACGCGCTCATGCGGCTCTTCGAGGAGATCACCCAGGCGGGCAAGCACGTGGCGGTGATGGGGCACTACAGCCACTGGAAGGAGCTCTCCACGCCGATCGCGGAGGAGGCGGTGCGCCGCTGCCGGAGCGCCGGCGCGACCGTGCGAACGCAAGCCCCGCTGATCCGCCACGTCAACGACGACCCGCAGATCTGGAACCGGATGTGGCGGACGCAGCTGCGGCTCGGCGCGGTCCCGTACTACTTCTTCGTCGAGCGCGACACCGGGCCCAAGCAGTACTTCGAGGTCCCGCTCGCGCGCGCGCTCGAGATCTACGAAGGCGCCTACCGGAACATCTCCGGTCTCGGCCGGACGGCGCGCGGACCGAGCATGAGCTGCACGCCGGGCAAGGTGCTCGTCGACGGCGTGGCCGAGGTGGCGGGTGAGAAGGTCTTCGTCCTCAAGATGCTCCAGGCGCGGGATCCGAGCTGGGTCAACCGGCCGTTCTTCGCGCGCTTCGACCCGAACGCGACGTGGATGAACGACCTCAAGCCCGCCTTCGGGCAGAGCGAGTTCTTCTGGGAGGCGCCGCTCCGGGAGCTGCTGGCGTCCAAGAGCTGGCGCAAGAACGACTCGGGCGAGGTCCACCTCACGAGCTTCGGGCCCGTCGACGCGGAGTAGCCGTCCGTTCGACGGCGCGCCCCGCTCGTCGTACGACCCACGGGTGCGCCTCGTCGTTCTCCTGAGCGGGCTCGCGGTGGCCCTCCCCGGCTGCGCCGATCGGTGCGCGGACCTCCCGGACACGCCGTCGCTGTCGATCGGCGGCGCGCCGGTCGACGGCGACCGCTTCGAGCCCTTCGCCGACGGCGCCGACCGCGCGCTGGTGCCCGGGACGCAAGGCGGCATGCACGTCTGGCTTCACGCGCGCATCCGCGGGATCTGCCCCGACACCGCGCGCCTGGATCGGCGCGTGACGGACGCGGACGGAGCGCTCGTGCAGCTCGGCCGCGGGCCGGTGGCCTGGGTCGACGCGGACGAGGGGTTCGAGCTCGCCGCGCCCCAAACGATGGTGCTCTGCCCCTCGATCGACGGCCGCGTGGTGGTCGACCGTCCGCACACCTTCGAGGTGAGCGTGGAGGACGAGGCGGGGCGCCGGGCCGAGGCCACGCTCGGCTTCGTCGCGATGTGCGAGGACCCCACGGTCTGCGACGCGTTCTGCCGTTGACCTCGCTCCGAGATCGACGGAGGCGCGTCAGCCGCGGGCGACGACGAGGGCCGCGTCGAGCGCGTGCAGGCGGGCCCCGACGCTGAGATACGGCGCGCGCGCGATCCGCTCGATCTCGAGCTCGCCCAGCAGGCCCTCGCAGAGATCGACGAGCGCCTCCTCCCACGTCTCCCCGTAGCCGGCCATCGGCTCGTCGGGATCGACGGTCGCGCCGCCTCGGTCGACGTGCGGGCGCGCGGGCAAGGGCACGCTGAGCAGGAGGCGCCCGCCCGGGCCCAGCGCGGCGCGCGCGGCCCGCAGGAGCGAGCGCGGGCGATCGCAGCGATCGAGCACGTTGAGGAGCGCGACCGCGTCGAAAGGCGCCTCCTCCGCGGGGAGCGCGGCCCGAGACAGATCGACGCGGTGGCATCGGAAGCCGCGACGGCGGAGTCGCCGACCCATCGCGCGGGAGGTCTCGGTGGTCACGATCTCGTCGAAGAGCGCGCGGGCGTGCGCCGTGACGTCGCCGCTCCCCGCGCCGACGTCGAGCAGCCGCCCGCCGCGGCCGAGCAGGGCCTCCCAGGACGCCTCGCCGAGCAACGCCATCGGGTGCGTGCCCAGGAGCCCGTCCGCGTCGAAGTCGCTGACCACCCGTCGGAGCTGGCCGTGGAGCGCCGCGCGGAGCGCGCCGTGGGGGCGGGCGTGAGCGACGAACGCCTCGATGGCGGGATCGGGCGGGAGCGGACGGAAGCATCTCCGGAGCGCCGGGGGCAGCCGGTCTCGGTCGCAGTCGCGGGGATGCGTCACGCGCCGCCCTTGCTGGTCCCGCGGCCGAGCGCGCCGGCGATGAGGTGGGCGAGGCGGATCGGCTCGGGGATCTGTCCCTGCTCGCGGGCGTCGCGGATCAGCTGGGCCGCGCTCGGGAGGCTCAGCCCCGCCCGCTGGACCCAGACCCCTTCACAGGGCTCCATCGGGCCGGCCGCCTCGATGAGGCGCCACTTCCGCGCCCCGCCGGGCACGCGCCGCAGCAGCGCGCGCCGGATCGCGGGCAGGTCCGGCGCCTTTCGCGCGACGACCAGGACCGGCCGGCCCACGCGCTCGTGGAGGGCCGCGAGATCGACCACGTTGAAGCCCGCGAGCGCGATCCCGTTGAGCACGATCGCCTGCACGTGCGCCTCGAACGGAGAGCCCAGCAGCATCTCGGCCACCCGCTCGGTCGCGTTCACGCCATCGCGGCGGACCTTGCTGGTGACGATCCCATCCAGCCTCCGGCGCGTGGTGACGGCCCCCACGATCGGCACGTCGCCCCGGTGCGACCGGGCGAAGGGGGCGTCGTCCACGCCGCAGAGGTTGGAGAGGCGACGACTCATCAGGGGCTGGTTTAGCAGGATCCCCCTCAACCCGACGGCCCGTTGCGCCGTATGAATTCCCAGAAGCATGAGCAGCCCTCCCACAACCACGGACTCCGCCGCCGTCGCCGTCGTCGACGACGACCCGGTGGTGCGCCGCCTGATGCGCCTCTGGCTCGAACAAGAGGGCTACACGGTGCGCGAGTTCGCCCGCGGAGCGCAGGCCCTCGCGGTGGAGGAGCTCCCCCACCTCGTCTGCCTGGATCTCGGGCTCGAGGACATGCCGGGCCTGCACGTGATGGAGCACTTCCTGGCCCTCGACGCCGATCTGCCGGTGGTGGTCGTCACCGCCGAGCGCACGATCGAGACCGCGGTCAACGCGATGCGCGGCGGGGCCTACGACTTCGTGACCAAGCCGCTCGATCGGCAGCGCTTCCTGCTCGCGGTCGCCCGCGCGGCCGAGCGCCGCCGCCTCACCGAGCGGGTCCGCGGGCTCGAGAGCCAGCTCGGAGGCCGGCGCGCGATGGCCCGCCTCATCGGCGACAGCGCGCCCATGCAGGAGCTCGGCGGGCTCATCGAGCGCGTGCTCTCCAGCGACGTCGCGGTGGCGATCTTCGGCGAGTCCGGCACGGGCAAGGAGCTGGTCGCGCGCACCATTCACGAGCAAGGGCACCGCTCGAGCGGGCCGTTCGTGGCGGTGAACTGCGCGGCGATCCCCGAGTCCCTCCAGGAGTCCGAGCTCTTCGGGCACGAGAAGGGCGCGTTCACGGGCGCCTCGGCGCGACACCTCGGCCGCTTCGAGCAGGCGCAGGGGGGCACGCTCTTCCTCGACGAGGTCGGCGAGATGAGCCCCGCGACGCAGGCCGCGCTGCTCCGCACGCTGCAGGAGCGGACCATCCGCCGCGTCGGCGGCGCGAGCGACATCCCCGTGGACGTCCGCATCGTCTGCGCGACCCACCGCGATCTCGAGGGCGAGGTCGAGGCCGCGCGCTTCCGCCAGGACCTCTTCTACCGCCTCGTCGTCTACCCGCTGCAGATGCCCGCGCTGCGCGACCGGACCGACGACGTGCCGGCCCTCGTGCGCCACTTCATCGAGAAGCTTGGCCCGGACGTCGGGCGCACGCCGAGCCGCGTGGACCCGGTCGCGATCGACGCGCTCATGCGACACGCCTGGCCGGGCAACGTGCGCGAGCTCCAGAACGTCGTGCACCGCGCGCTCCTCGCCTGCGAGAGCGACGAGATGAAGCTGGCGCACCTGCCGCCCGCCATCCGCGACCGCGCGCTCCCGTCGGTGCCGCCGCCCCTGAGCGACCGCCCGCGCAGCCGGCCGCCGCAGCTGCCGCTGATCCCGCTGCGAGAGCTCGAGAAGCGCGCCATCCGACGCGCCCTCGACGCGACCGAGGGCAACGTCTCCGAGGCGGCCCGCCTGCTCGGCATCGGCCGGGCCACCGTCTACCGCCGCCTGGCGGAGATGGACGAAGGCCGCGCCTCCAACGTCGCCTGACGAGAAGCCTTCAGCGCCGCTCGGAGGCGTCCGGCTCCTGGTCGTCGTTGACGAGCGGTGAGAAGAAGTTGTCCTTCTTGATGTACTCGTCGACGCGGAAGGCGAACTTGTAGCTCGGCGCCGCGCGCTGGTTGCAGTCGGTGCGCTCGCAGAAGCGGCACGTCGTGCCCACGGGGACCGCCATCTTCGGCGGATCGACGAAGGGGATGTCGTCCGCGTAGGCGAGGTGCTTGGCGTGCTCGGCGTGGGTGCCGAGCCCGATGCTGTAGACGGTGCCGCGCGCGAGCGATCCGCGGTGCGGCTCGGCCTGCACCCTCGCGAAGCAGAAGTAGCGCGAGCCGTCCGGGAACTCCGAGTATTGGCGGTGGATCTCGTGCGGGGTGAGGAAGGCGGTGTGCACCACCCACTTGGGGCAGCTGCCCGTCCCATGCGGGAACTTCAGCCCCGTGGCCGAGTAGCGCTTGGAGATGTTCCCGGCCACGTCGACCCGCAGGAAGTGGAAGGGGACGCCGCGCCGCTTCGGGTCGCCCAGGTTGCAGATCCGGTGCGCGACCGTCTCGTAGCTGGCGGCGAAGATCGAGCCGAGGCGATCGACGTCGTAGCGGGTCCGCGTCACGTGGTCGAAGAAGGGCCCGTAGGGCAGCAGCAGCGCGCCCGCGAAGTAGTTCGCGAGGTGGATCTTGAGCAGCCGGTCCGTCTCGCTGTGCTGCGCCGCGTGGCCCTCGACGATCGGCTCGTGCAGCGACTCCTCGTCCAGGAGCCGGAGGCCGATCGCCACCGCGAGCTGGAACTTGCGGCGATGGTCGGGCACGTCGACCGACAGACGCAGGCTGCGGCCGTCCGGGTCGAAGCGCCGGATCACGCTGCTGTCTCCGTCCGAGCCGACCAGCTCCACCGAGACGCCCTTCCCCTCGAGCGCGCCGACGAGCTCCGCGCTCGTCACCTGCTCGCTCAACGAGGCGTCCCGGCGAAACGCGTCCGCCCGCTCCTCGAGCAACGGAAAGTAATTGCCGTGTCGCTCGAGGAAGTCGGTGACCTCGTCGAACGGGGAGTAGTCGAACGCGAGCTCGTCGCCTTGCCGCGCGTCGTCCCGCTCCCGCCGGGCGAGATCGGCGAGCAGGTGGTCGAGCTGCCCGCGCGTGTTCTTGTAGAGGTTGAAGAGCGCGGTGATGGTGGTCGCGACCTTCGGCTCCGCGCCGAGGCTGGCCAGATCCTCGCGGCTGAGGTTGAGCGTCTTGAGGAGCGGCTCGTCGAGCAGGCGGGCGAGCCCGTCGTCCACCCGCGACTCGCCCAGGCTCGCCATGAAGTCCTCCATGCCGACGCCGTAGATCTCGAGCGCCTTGAAGAGGAGCGGCAGCTGCACCGAGCGCTTCCCCTTCTCGATGAGGCTCATGTAGGCCGCGGAGACGCCGAGGCGGCGCGCCACCTCGCCCTGCTGCAGGCCGCGCTCCAGCCGGAGCTCGCGCAGCCTCCGGCCCATTTGTTCGTGGCTTTCCTTCATGGGTGTCAATCGGCTCCAAGCCCTTGTGACGCGCTGATCCTCGCGCCGAAGGGTGTGGTCTGCAAACAGAACCGGCCCGATTCTGTAAATCTGTCAATCGAGCCGGAAAGGGGGCCTTTACCTCTGGAGGGAGCCGCCCTAGAGTGGCGGCCCGCGCGGGGAGCGGGCCCCGTTGTGGGAAACGCCGCCCGCGTCTATCCCCCGAGCTCAACGACCGAGCCGCCGCCGCCCCCCGTCCGCACGGGGGCGCCGCGAAGAAGGAGAAGAACGATGGCATTCACGCTACCCGAGCTGCCCTACGCCAAGGACGCCCTGGCCCCGCACATCTCCAAGGAGACCTTGGAGTTCCACTACGGCAAGCACCACCAGGGCTACGTCAACAAGCTCAACAAGGCGGTCGAGGACGACGCGTCCCTGCAGGGCAAGAGCCTCGAGGACCTCATCAAGACCCAGAAGGGCGGCGTGTTCAACAACGCGGCCCAGGTGTGGAACCACACCTTCTACTGGAACAGCCTCAGCCCGAACGGCGGCGGGGAGCCCACGGGCAAGATCGCCGACGCGATCAAGAAGAGCTTCGGCAGCTTCTCCGACTTCAAGGAGCAGTTCAGCAAGGCGGCCTCGGGCCACTTCGCGAGCGGCTGGGCGTGGGTGGTCACGAGCGGCGACGGCCTCGACATCGTGGATCTGCACGACGCGGGCAACCCCCTGACCATGGGCAAGACGCCGGTCCTCACCTGCGACGTCTGGGAGCACGCCTACTACATCGACTACCGCAACGCGCGCCCCGACTACATCGCCGCGTGGTGGAACCTGGTCAACTGGGATCACGCGAACAGCCAGCTCTGAGCTCGCTCGTCCCCGACGCATCGAGGCCGCGCTCCCGTCCGGGTGCGCGGCCTCTCTGCGTTCGGGGTTCGGGTATCGGCCGCGTGGGGTATCCGCGCGAGCGCCGGTCTGGGGTACCGTGCTGCGATGCGAACGCGGGTCCTCCTCGTCCTCCTCGCCCTCCTGGTCGCGAGCGGCTCCCCCGGCCTCGCGGCGGCGGATCCTCCTACCGCGCAGCGAGAGGCGCGCCTCCGAGACCGCATCGCGCGGGCGGGTGGAGACGTCGACGCGCAGCTCGCCCTGGCGGAGCTGCGCCTCCGGAGCGGCGACGCGGAGGGCGCGCTGCGCGAGCTCGAGGTCACCACGGCGCTGTCGCCCAGCGCGCACCGGGCCCGGGTGCTGCGCGCGCAGGCCTTCCTCGCGCTGCGACGCCCGGAGGACGCGCTCGCCGAGCTCGACCGCTACGTGCGCCAGACCGGCGGCGACGCGCCCTCCCACACCCTGAGGGCCAGCGTGCTGGAGTCGCTCGAGCGGTGGGAGCCGGCCCTCGCCGACGTGGAGGCCGCGCTCGAGACGGAGTCGACGGTGGACCTGCATCTCGCTCGCGCGCGGCTGCTCGGCCGGCTCGATCGCGCGAGCGCCGCCGCGGCCGCGCTCGAGCTCGGCCTGACGCGCCACGAGGGAGCCGCGGTGCTGCGCGTCGCGCTGATCGACGCGCTCCGACGGCTCGGACGACCCGGGCCGGCCCTCCGCCACGTCGAGGCGCTCATCACGGACGCCTCGGTGGCGCCGCGTTGGCGCGTGACCCGGGCGGAGCTCCTCGACGAGCTCGGACGGCCCACCGAGGCGCGCGCCGAGCGAGCGCGCGCGCTCCGGGACGCGGAGCGGATGCTGACCCGACGGCGCTCGGCGCTCGCCCTGCTCGAGCGGGGCAGAGCGTTGCTCGCGCTGGGGCGCGAAGGCGAAGCGCGCGCGGATCTGGAGCAGGCGCTCCGTCGCGCGCCGAGCCTCACCGAAGCCCGGGTCTTGCTGGCGAGGAGCGCGCGATGAGGCGTCCGCTGGCGCTCGCCCTCGCGCTCGCGGCGCTCGGCCCCCTCGTGGCCGAGGCGCAGAGCGTCCGCGCGCCCTACCTGCAGCAAGGCACGTCGGATGGCGTGACCGTCGTCTGGCGCACGGCCGCGCCCGAGGACTCGGTGGTGTGCTGGGGCGCCAGCCCCGACGCGCTGACCGTGACCGCGACCGGCCCAACGGGGCGTGACCACGTGGTGCGCATCGACGGCCTCGAGGCGGACACGCGCTGGTACTACGCCATCAGCCCGGGCGGCGCCTGCCCCGTCGCGGGCGACGCCGATCACTTCTTCCGGACCGCCCCCGCGCCGGGCACCCCCAGACCCTTCTCCATGTGGGTGGTCGGTGACTCGGGCACCGGGGGATCCCGACAGCGTGCCGTGTTCGCCGCGATGCGAGACGTCACCGGCGGCGCCTCCCCCGATCTCTTCCTCCACGTCGGCGACATGGCCTACTCGGACGGGACGACGAGCGAGTTCGATCGGAACTTCTTCGACGTCTACGCGCCGCTCTTGCGCAACACGGTCGTCTGGCCCGCGATGGGCAACCACGAGGGACACACGAGCGTGTCCGCCACGCAGTCCGGCCCCTACTACGAGGCGTACGTGCTGCCGGTCGACGGCGCGGCGGGAGGCCTCCCGTCCGGCACCGAGGCGTACTACGCGTTCGACTACGGCAACGTGCACTTCATCGTGCTCGACTCGCATCAGTCCGATCGCGCGATCGACGGGCCCATGCTTCGGTGGATGCAGATGGACCTCGCCGCCACCGCGGCCGACTGGATCGTCGCCTACTGGCATCACCCCGCCTACACCGACGGCAGCCACGACTCCGATCGCGAGGGCGCGCTCATCGACATGCGCGAGAACGCGCTCCCGATCCTCGAGGCCGCGGGGGTGGACGTCGTCCTCGCGGGGCACTCCCACATCTACGAGCGCTCGTACCTGCTGCACGGCGCGTACGACACGCCGACCAGCGCGGCGGGGCACATCCTCGACATGGGCGATGGCCGCCCGGACGGCGACGGGGCCTACGACGCGAACGGCGACGGCGCGCTCTATGTCGTCGCCGGGCACGGCGGAACGGGGGTCAGCGGGGCCGGGAACCACCCGGTGATGTTCCACAGCGAGGTCGACCACGGCTCTTGCCTCATCGATGTCGCTGGCGGGTCGCTGACGCTGCGCAACATTCGGTGGGACGGGACGGAGACCGACCGCGTCTCACTGGTGAAGGGCGACGGGATCGCGGTGCTGGCGCCGGTCGGCGGCGAGACCTTCCTCGCGGGCTCGACCGTCGACGTGCTCTGGGCCTCGACCGGCACGAGCGGCGAGGTCCGCGTCGAGTACAGCCTCGATGACGGCGAGCGCTGGGCGGTGATCGCCGATCGCACCCCGGACGACGGCCGGCTGGCGTGGGAGACGCCGCGCCGACAGAGCACGAGGGCGCGCGTCCGCGTGACCGACGTTGCCGACGCGACGCTGAGCGCGACCAGCCCCGCCTCCTTCGCGTTGTCGGCGTCGGCGGAGGTCGAGGTCCTACCCTTCGGCGGCACGTGGGAGTACCACGACCAACCGGAGGCCCCGCCGTCCGACTGGGACACCACGACGGGCGGATGGCCGTCCGGACCGGGCCAGCTCGGCTACGGCGACGGCGACGAGGCGACCACCCTGCTCGACGCCGATCCCAACATCGCGAGCGCCTACTTCCGCCGGACGATCACCGTCGACGGCGCCGTCACCAGCGCCCGGCTGCGCGTCCTCTTCGACGACGGCTTCGCGGCGTTCGTCAACGGCGCGCCGGTCCTGTCCCGGAACGTCGACGACCTCGCCCACGACGCCTACGCCTCCACCGGCTCCATGGACGACGAGCTCCTCGAGATGGACATCGATCCGGCGGCCTTCGTCGACGGCGAGAACGTGATCGCGGTCATCGTGAAGCAGTCGAGCGGGTCGTCCAGCGACCTCTCGTTCGATCTGTCCCTCAGGCTCGGGCTCCGCGTGGACGTCGAGCCTCCCCCGACCGACGCCGGCGCACCGGACGACGACGGAGGCTCGGCGGGCGATGACGCCGCGGGCCCGGACCCGGATGGAGGCTCCACGTCGCCGCCCTCCTCCGACGGCTGCGGCTGTCGGGTGGCGCCGAGCCCTGCGGGCCCTGGCTTGGCGCTCGCGCTCCTCGCGCTCCTGGCCTTCGCGCGCCGTCGCCGCTCCATCAGAAGACCAGGCTGAGGTCTGCGGCCTGCGCGCTCTCCACGAACGTCGCGACGCCGCCGTACTCGAGGGTCTCGTAGGGATGCAGGTCCCGCTTCGTGATCCCCATGACGTCCATGCTCATCGTGCAGGCGATGAACCGGACGCGCTGCTCCTGCGCCGCCTCGAGGAGCTCCGGCAGATCCATGATCTTCTTCTGGCGCATCAGCTGGTTGAGCATCCCGGAGCCCATGCCGCCGAAGTTGAGCTTGCCCAGGCTCTGACGCCGTGGCCCCCGCGGCATCAGCCACTTGAAGAGCCGCTGCGCCCACGTGACGCGCTGGTGCGCGTGGACCGGGTTCGGGAGGTCTCCGCGCAGGAGGTTGAGGCCCCAGAACGTGAAGAACACCGTGACGTTCATGCCCTGCGCCGCCGCCCCGTTGGCCACCAGCATCGCAGCCAGGAGCGCCTCCTTGTCGTTGTGGAGCACGAGCAGCGCGGCCTCCTTCGGACCGACCCGGGCCGGGAGGTCAGCGCCTACCGGTACGATCGCGTGGGACGGCGACGGGCGCGCCCGGCCCGCGAGCTCGATCTCGGCCAGGACCGGCCCACTCCCGCTCAAGCTCACCAGCTCGTGCTCGCCGTCGACGCACCACTGCGCGAGCCGCGCGTTGAACCGCCGGTCCGGCGACATGACCACGAGACGTGTGATGCTTGTATCCGCAGCGGTGCGATCCAGCTCCGCGACCCGGCGCTCTTCGGGGATCACTCCCAGGTCCAGCCTCGCCGTCTCATCGGCGCTCGGGCGGCTCGCCAGCGGGGTCGAGGGCGCCATGACGGGCGGGAGGCTGCCGGCCGGCGCGACGCCGACGGCTCCACCGGGACGGATGCGCGCCCGAAACACGCCACCCTCTCGCTCGAGCTCCACGAGCTCCGCCCTCGCGCTCCGGCACCAGCTGACGATGTCCAGCTCGAAGGCCTCGTCGTCGGCCAGCACCTCCAGCTCGGCGTTCGGCTCCCGGCGCGCCGCCCGGGCCACCTCCAGGATCGGCTGCGGGCACTCCATGCTCCGACAGTCCACACGCACGCAGAGGGATTCGACCGACACCTCGGGCTCGGAGGGCTGGGCGATCCGGACCAGCGCGCGATGCCCGCGGCCGTCGGCGGTGAGGGACAGCAGCTCGGAGCCCGAGCTCCGGCACCAGCTGCGGAGATCCAGCGGAAACGCCGCGTCGTCGGCGAGGACCTCGAGCGTACCGCCGGAGTCGGCCAGCTCGCGCACCGCGCGCGCGGTGGCGAGGATGGGCCCGGGGCACTGCTGGCCTCGGCAGTCGATGGTCTGAGAGATGGGCGCCGTCATCTTTCCCCCTGGCTGAAGTCAGTCGTCGGAAGGTCGCGAAGGATCGCGAGCAGCTGCTTGAACACCCGCTCGTATTCCTGTTCGAGCTCGGCCACGAAGGCGCCCGGGTCGGGCATCTCGCCGGCCTCGAGGAGCATCAGCAGAGACTTCGCGAGCCGCGCGAGGTGCAGCGCGCCCAGCGTCGTGGCCTGCGCCTCGATGGCGCGGCAGGCGTCGACGACCTCGGCCTCGATCGCGCCTCCATCGGGCACGTCGAGCCCGTCGAGCGACGCGATCGAGCTCGGCAGCACGCCGAGGAAGCGCTCGATGGCTCCCCGGAGCTCCGAGTTGGGTCGCTGGCGCCAGGAGTCCAGGATGGTGCGGCTGACCGCCTCGTGCGGGCGCAGGGTGTCGATCGGGGTGCCGTCTCCACCCCTCGAGCGCGTCTGGAGCGCGTGCAGGTAGTCGGCGAAGCGCAGCAGCTCTCCGGGGATCGTCAACGAGAGATCGGCCCCGGCGTCGGCGGGGACGACCACCGGGTCGTCGTGGTTCGACACGAGGACGAGCCGCTGCGCCGGGAAGTGCTCGCGGAGGTGCTGGCCGACCCGCGCCGCGTCGACGCCGATCAGGTCGGTCCCCAGCACCGCCACGTCGTGCGCTCCAAGGAGCCCGCGGGTGGCCTCGCGGGGGTCGGAGGTCGCGGCGACGTGGCAGCCGAGGCGCTCGGTGAAGCCTCGAACCAGGCAGCGCTTGACGGGATCGGGGTCGATCACGAGGACGCGGAGCGTGCGCGTCACCGGCAGGTTCTGGGACGAGACGGCCCGGGTGCCTCGTCGACGCCTCCAGCGGCGCGCCTCCGCCACCAGCTGCGGCCAGCGCTCCCGCACGTCGTCGGCGCTCGGGCGGGCCTCCGGGCGCGGCGACAGGAGCTGCATCGCGAGCTCGGCCAGCCCGGGCGAGATCTCCTCGCGGATGGACCGCGGATCGGGCGCCGCGACCATGGAGAGCTGATGGTCGACGAGCGCGCCGAGGTCCACGTGCTCCTCGAGGAAGGGGCGGCCGGTGAGCGCCCACCAGAGGATGGCGCCCAGGCTGTAGAGGTCGGACTGAGGCGACGCGCTGCCGCGGATCTGCTCGGGCGCGGCGTATCGAGGCGTGCCCATCGGCGCCATCATGTCTTGCGCCCCCTCCAGCTTCGCGATCCCGAAGTCGAGGAGCTTCACCTTCGGCGTCGCGTCGTGGTCGCGCGTGACCATGACGTTGCGGGGAGACACGTCGCGGTGGACGACGCCGAAGCGATGGATGGTGGAGAGCACCGACGCGAGCTGACAGACGTACGCGAGCTCTCGCGTGCGCAGCGGCGCGCTCCGCTCGAGGCACGACTCCAGCGTGTCGCCCGGCACGAACTCCATCGCGATGGCGGGGAGCCCGTCGGAGGTCTCGCCCGCCGTGTAGATCGTGGCGAGGTTCGGGTGCAGGACCCGCGCCGAGGCGCAGACCTCGTCCACGAAGCGCCGCTCGAGCCCCGCCCCGTCCGCGCGGCTGCGCAGGTGCTCGTGGGCGATCTTCACGACCGCGTGTCGCCCGGTCCCGATCTGGTCGGCGAGGTACGCCTCGGCGAAAGAGCCCCGCCCGAGCAGTCCGACGAGCTGAAAGTTGCCCAGCTCGATCGAGCCGACACGCCGCGACGCTTCGCGCCCCATCGCAAGCCCCCCCATGGCGGCACCAGGTAGCCACGACCGCCGGCCCGGACAGCGCCTCGATGCTTGCGTTCATCTAGCCTTCGAGAAGGACGTATCACGGGCTACCCCCGTCTCGGTCCGAGGCCTCGGAGCCGGGCGCTCGGTGGCACCCCGTCCCCCTCCGAGGCATGGTCGTCCGCATGACTTCCGTTCGCTCCGAAGTGCCCTTGGGTGAGGCGTGGACGCTCGACGAGCTGGTCGCCCTCTCGCGCCGTGAGGCGAAGCTCATCTTCCCGGACCGCGCCCGCGAGCGCGTGGCCGCCGCCCGCGCGGTCATCGACCGCCTGGCGGACGCGGGGGACGAGGCGCCCAATGTGTACGGCGTGAACACGGGCTTCGGCGCCCTCGCGGAGACGCGCATCCGCGCCGACCAGATCCGTACGCTCCAGCACAATCTCGTCCGCAGCCACGCGTGCGGCGTCGGCGCGCTGCTGCCCCACGACGCCGTGCGAGGCATGATCGCGCTCCGCGCGCAGACGGTCGCCATGGGCTGCTCGGGCGCGCGGCCGGAGGTCGTCGACCTGCTCGTGGCGATGCTGGACCGAGGGGTGATCCCCCACATCCCCTGCCAGGGCTCGGTGGGCGCGTCCGGCGACCTCGCCCCGCTCGCCCACCTCGCGCTCGTGCTCATCGGCGAGGGGACCGCGGACCTCGACGGCGCGGTGATGCCGGGCGGCGAGGCGCTCGCGAAGGTGGGCCTCGCGCCGCTGACGCTCCAGGCGAAGGAGGGGCTCGCCCTCATCAACGGGACGCAGCTCATCCTGGCCGTGGGCGCGCTCGCCGTGGTGGAGGGGCAGAAGCTCTGCACCCAGGCGGACGTCGTCGGCGCGATGAGCCTCGAGGCCCTCCAGGGCAGCGTGCGCCCCTTCGACGCGCGCATCCAGGCCGTGCGCCCCCACCCCGGGCAAGCGGAGACGGCCGCGAACCTGCGCGCGCTCCTCGCGGACAGCGAGATCATGGAGAGCCACCGGGACTGCAAGAAGGTGCAGGACCCCTACTCGCTCCGCTGCATGCCGCAGATCCACGGCGCCTCGCGGGACGCCCTCGGCTGGGTGAGGCAGGTCCTGGAGCGCGAGATCGTCGCCGCGACGGACAACCCGCTCGTCTTCAGCGAGACCGGCGAGGTCATCAGCGGCGGCAACTTCCACGGCCAGCCGCTCGCGATCGCGCTCGACACCGCGGCCATCGCCATCGCGGAGCTGGCGAACGTGTCGGAGCGCCGCATCGAGCAGCTCGTGAACCCGGCCATGAGCAGCGGGCTGCCCCCGTTCCTCGCGCCCCACACCGGCCTGGACTCGGGCTTCATGATGGCGCAGGTCACGGCGGCCGCGCTGGTGAGCGAGAACAAGGTCCTCTGCCACCCGTCGAGCGTCGACTCCATCCCGTCGTCCGCGGGCAAGGAGGACCACGTGTCGATGGGCAGCATCTCGGCCCGGAAGGCGCGCACCGTCGCCGACCACGTCCGCCAGGTCCTGGCCATCGAGGGCATGGTCGCCGCGCAGGGGCTCGATCTGCGCGCGCCGCTGAGGCCGGGCTCGGGCGTCCGAGAGGCGCACACCGCGTTGCGCGCCGGGGTCCCGACGCTCGAGCGCGATCGGCCGCTGCACGTCGACATCGACGCGACCACCGAGATGCTGCGCGCGGGCACGCTGGTCCGCGCGGCGGAGACCGCCACCGGCCCGCTCGCGTGAAGCGCCCCGCGCCCATCCTCCCCAGCGCGATCACCGACGCCCTGGTCGAGCTCGGGCTGAGCCCGGGCGCGACCCTGCTCGCCCACACGTCGCTGTCGGCGATCAGCGGGCCGGACTCCATGGTGGTCGGGGGCGCGCTCGGCGTGGTCTCGGCGCTCCGCGCGGCGCTCGGCCCTGACGGCACCCTGGTCGTGCCGACGTTCAGTGCGGACTGCTCGGACCCCGAAGAGTGGACCAACCCGCCCGTGCCGCGGTCCTGGTGGGACGCGATCCGTGAGGAGATGCCGGCCTGGACCCCGGACGGGTGGGCGAGCTTCCGGGTCGGCGTGGTGCCGGAGCGCGTACGCGGCCTCGACGGCGCGCTTCGGAGCGAACACCCGCAGACGTCGTTCGCCGCGATCGGCCCGCGCGCCGAGGCCATCCTCGCCCCGCACCCGCTCGACGATCCGCTGGGGCCCTCCGGCCCCCTCGGACGCATGCGCGCGCTCGAGGCGTGGGTGTTGCTCCTGGGGTGTGGGTTCTCGTCCTGCACCGCCTTCCATCTGGCCGAGCACGAGGCGACCCGTCCGCGTCCAACGGTGACCCGACGCGCGCCGCTCGTGGTCGACGGCGCGCGCCGCTGGGTCCGCTGGACGGAGCCCGACTACGACAGCCGCCTGTTCCCCGACATCGGCCGCGCGTTCCGCCGCGAGCCGGCGTGTCGGCGCGGCCCGGTCGGGCGCACGGAGGCGCACCTCTTTCGCCTGGCCGACGGCGTGGAGCTCGCGACGCGCTGGATGAACGGAGACGTGGCCCGCGAAGAGTGAGCTGGCGCCCTACTTACGGTTCAAAAAGTAGAATGACCTCGGTATAGTGCGGCCCCGCCCGAGAACCGACGGGCCCACCCCGGTCCCTCGCTCCTCCGCGCACGGCTCACCCTACTTCATGACCACCTCTTCGCCCCGTCCGAACGCACCCGGTGAGGCCGACGCTGGCGCTGCGGAAGCGCAGATCGAAGCCCTGCGTCAGGAGCTCGAAGCCACCCCGGACCGGGGGCGCCAGGCCGTCATCCAGTACGAGATCGGGCACCTCACGCAGCACGCGCTGGCCAACGAAGCCCAGGCCGTGCGCGAATACCTCGGGGCCTACAACCTCGATCCCCAGTTCCGCCCGCCGCTGATCGCGCTCGTGTCGATCTTCGAGCGGCGCCGCTCGAGCAAGAACCTCCTGCGCCTCTACGACGCCGAGGCGCGCAGCGCGACGACCCCCCGTGAGGCAGCGTCGGCGCTCGCGGACCGCGCGATCCTGACCGCGGACCAGATGGGCGACGTCGAGGAGGCGCGCGGCCTGCTCGAGGCGGCCTTCGAGCAGGCCGGCGAGGCGGGCGACCTGGCCCTCCTGCTCGAGCAGCAGCGCCTGGTGGACGGAGACATCGAGGGCGCGCTCGAGGTCATCGAGGCGCGCGCCGGCCTCGTGCACGACCCGGTCCTGGCCACCCTGCTGCGGCTCGAGGTCGCGCGCGCCCGAGAAGAGGCGGGAGACCTCGAGGGGGCGCTCTCGATGCTCCGATCGGCGGTCACGACCCCGGCCGCCCGCTGGCGGGTCCTGACCCAGCTCGAGCGCGTGGCCCGCAAGGCCGAGCGCTACCCCGAGCTCATCGTCGCGCTCGAGGGCCGCGCGAAGCTGGCCGTGGCCGAGGCCAAGGGTGAGGACGCGGGCCAGGCGTCCGGCGCGTTCAGCGTGCAGCGCTTCGCGGACCAGGCGCGCGCGGCCTCGACGGCCGCGGCCCTCTACCGCGAGGCGGGCCGGCTCCGCCTGCAGAAGCTCAACGACGCGCCTGGCGCCCTGCGGGACTACGACGAGGCGACGCAGCTGCGTGAGGCGGACCCGCTCCTCGGCTACGAGCGGATGCTCGCCCAGGAGCTCGCGGGCGACCTGGAGGGCGCGGCGGCCGAGGCCGAGCGGCTGCTGGGCGCCGGCCTCGAGGGGCCGCCCGCGGCCGCGCTGCGCTTCCGCCTCGCGGAGCGCGCCCAGGCCGCGGGAGACGGCGAGGCCGCGCTGACCGAGATGCGCCGCGCGCTCGAGGCCGACCCGAGCTCCGCGGTCGCCGCGGCCATGCTCGACGATCTGCTGCGGCTCGGCGGCGACCACGCGAGCGCGGCCGAGCAGCTCGAGACCCGCGCCGCGGACGTGACCGGAGCGGCGCGCGCGCAGCGCCTCTGGGAGGCGGCCCACCTCGCGGCCCATCACCTCCAGGACGCGGAGAAGGCGCGCGCGCTCTACGCCGCCGCGGCCGAGGCCGCCCGCGCGGGCGAAGACGAGCGCGCGCCGGTGGACGCGATCCTGCGCGAGGGGCTCGCGGCCGCGATGAGCCTCGGCGACGCCGACGGCGCCGTGCGCCGCATCCGCGCGCTGCTGTCGACGGAGCTCGAAGACGAAGAGCGCAGCGCGATGCTCCGCGACCTGCACGAGCTGACGCGCGTCGTGCTCGAGGACGACGCGGCGGCAGACGCCGTCCTGGCGCAGGCGCTCGACACCCCGGCCGCGTCGGCGTGGGCGCCCGACCTCGCGCGGCTGCTCGCGGCGGCCCGCGGCGACGATGCCCTGCTCGCCAAGGCGCACCACCTGCTGGCGGACCGGGCCGCGGACGCGGAGACGGCGGCGGCGCATCTCTGCGCGGCGGCCCGCGCGGAGGCGCGCGCGTCGGACGAGGACGCGGCGGTCGAGTCCCTGCGCGCGGCGCTCGAGCGCTCGCCCACGCATCCCTACGCGGTCGCGTTGCTCGAGGAGGTGCTGCGCGCGCGCGGCGACGCGGACGAGCTGGTCCGACTCCTGCGCGAGGCGGCCGAGAAGGCCGACGCGCCGCGCGCGGCCGAGACGCGCCTCCTCCTCGCGGGGGCGGCCGCGGAGGCCGCCGATCGGTTCGACGACGCGGTCGCCGCCTACGAAGAGGCAGCCCAGCGCGACCCGACGTCGCTCGCCCCGCTGCTCGCCAAGCGCCGCCTCGCCGAGGCGCGTAAGTCGGAGGGGAACGAGCCGGATCCGAAGATGCTGCTCGAGGCGCTCGAGGCGCTGAGCCAGCGCGAGATCGCGGCGGGAGAGCCGGGCCGCCATACGCTCGCGCTGGGCGAGCACTACGATCTGTTCAGCGGCCAGCCCGAGCGCGCCGAGGCGCCTCTCCGCACCGCGCTGGAGAGCGAAGCGGTCGGGCTGCACGCGGCCGTCGACCTCGCCCTCCTGCCGGCGACCGAGGGCGACCGCGAGGCACGCCTGATGGGCCTCTCCCACATCCTCGGCCACACCCAGGACGAGGCGCGGCGCGGCATCCTCCGCGAAGCCGCGGGCGTGGCGCTCGACGGCGGCCTGGACCTGACGCGCGCCGAGGCGCTGCTGGACGAGCTCTCCGAGCGCGCCCCTGGGGATCGCTGGAGCCCGCTCGGCCGGCTGCAGCTGCTGGCCACGGACGACTCGCGCGCGACGGAGCGCGCCGACGCCTGGCTCGCGCTGGGCCGCGCGACCGACGACCCGGAGGTGGCGGCGGAGCTGCTGCTGCACGCGCTCCGAGGGCAGGTCTTCGGCGCCGGCGAGGACGCGCTCGACGACGCCGTCATCCTCGCGCACGAGGTGCTCGGCGAGGCCCCCGACTCGCTGGCGGCCGCGGTCGCGATGGACGAAGCCCTCGGCGCGGGAGACGACCCTGAGGGGCGCGCGCGCGCGCTCGGGACCTGGACCACGCAGGCGGAGGGCAGCGCGACGCTCCGTTCGGCCCACGGCCGCGCGCTCGCCGCCGCGGGGCGACCGAGTGAAGCGCTCGGGGTCCTGCTCAAGATCGCGGCCAGCGAGCCGGACGATCTCGCGAGCTGGGAGGCCATCCGCGTCGCAGCGCGCGAGTGCGAGGCCTGGGAGCCGCTCGTCGAGGCGTGCGACCGACTCGCGCACCTCGTGACGGACGAGGAGCTGAAGATGCTCCTCCTCGAGGAGTCGGCGGCCACGCTGATGGACGCGCTCGGCCAGGACGCCCGGGCCGAGCGCCGCCTCCGCCGGATCCTCGCGATCGACGCGCGGCGCCCCATCGCCTACGGGCGCCTCCACGACCTGCTCGCCGAGCGCGACGACGACGCCGGCCTGCTCGAGCTGGTCAGCAACCGCATCGAGCTGGTCGACGATCCGAGCGAGCTCGTGAAGCTCTTCTACGAGCAGGCACGTTTGCTGCGCTCGGTCGGCCTGCGCGAAGAGGCGCTCTCCGCCCTCGACAACCTGCTGATGCTCGACGGCGCGCACGTCGGCGGCCTCGCGCTGCTCGTCGAGCTCCAGGTGCAGCAGGAGAACTTCGGCGGGGCGGTGCACGCGCTCCAGACCCTGGCCGCCGCGCCCGACGTGCCGGGGAGCCAGCGGCGGATCGCGCGCCTCGGAGCCGCGGACTTCCTCGAGAAGAAGCTCGACGACGCCGCGGGGGCGCTCGCCGAGCTCAGCGCCCTGCACGAGATCGGCCTCGCGGACCGCGAGATCTACGAGCGCATGGCCGACGTGGCGGTGAAGATCGAGCGGCACGACGACGCGGTCGAGGCGCTGGCCCACGCGGTCGAGCACGCCAGCTCCGCCAAGGCCGTGGCCCGGCTCGAGCGTCGCGCAGGCGCCATTCACGCCGAGGAGCGCCTGGACCGGGACGCGGCCGTCGCGGCGTACGAGCGGGCGCTCGCGGCGTCCCCGACCGATCTCGAGGCATGCGAGGCGCTCGCCGCGCTGCTCGACGGCCCGGAGCGCGCCGCGGCGAGCCATCGCTTCGAGCAGGCGCTGCGGCCGCTGCTGGAGGACGACCCGACCGAGCCCCAGATCCTCCGCAAGCTGCGGCGCGCCGCGGCCTGGCGTGACGACCGCGGGTTCGACGCGGCGCTCCTCTCGGCGCTCGTCGTCCTCGGTGAAGCGGACGACGCGGAGCGGGAGGCGCTCGCCGCCCACACCCGGACAGGCCCGCCACGCGGCGCCCTGAGCGCCGAGGAGATCGACGCCATCCGCGTGCGCGGCGACGGCGGCGACGTCCTTCAGCTCGCGCGCGCGCTGTCCGAGAGCGCGGCCGAGATGGATGGCCTCGATCCGTCCGGGTACGGGCTCGGCCGCGGGGATCTGGTCAAGGGCGACGACCCGCTGAAGTCGGAGCTGGCCGCGCTCGGCGGCGTCTTCGGGCTCCCGGCCGCGGAGCTCTACCGCGGCGGCGACGACCCGGCGCGGCTGGACGTGCTGCCGCACTACAAGGGTCACCTCAGCTGGGTCGGAGGCGGGCAAGTGCAGCCGCCGCTCAGCCCGGATCGACGCTACACCTTCGGCTACCTCGCGGCCGGCGTCCGGATGGGCGTCGCGCCGTTCGTCCGCCGGGGCGCGGAGGGCGCGGCCCTCGCCGTGTTCGCCGCCGCCGCCGCCGCCGAGGCGCCGCTCGCCGCGGGCGCGGGGCGCGACCTCGAGGAGGCGACGCGGCGCATGTACAAGGCGATGCCGCGTCGCGTGAGGAAGTCGCTGCCCGAGAAGCTCGCCTCCCTGGAGGGTGGACAGCGGGTGGACGAGTGGGCGCGACGCGTGGTCCGTACCGCGCAGCGCGCCGGCCTGCTCGCTTCTGATGACCTGCACGTCTCGATGACGCGCGTGCTCGGTCGACCGCCTTCCCGCGAAGCGGTCGTCTCGTCGATCGACGCACGCGACCTGCTCCTGTTTTGGCTATCGCCGGTCGCCCTCGGGCTCCGGAAGAAGCTGGGCCTCGCCGAATGAGTGAGAACGACGACAAGTCTCCCCCCGAGGAGATCGATCTCGAAGAGCTCGAGTGGGATGACGCGCTCGCCGACTGGGAGACCGAGCTGGACGACAGCGCGGAGGCCAAGGCGCCGCCCCTGCCCCAGGGCAGCGGGGAGCCGTCCCGCGCCCTCTACCGGCCGCCTTCCCCGGACGAGAAGTTCGCGCAGCGCGCCCCGCGCGCGCCGGTGGCGCCCAAGCCCTCCCCCAAGCCCGTCGATCTCGCGGACTTCCCCTCCTTCGACGAGGAGGACGACGAGGAGATGGAGTCGACGCGGATCGCCTCGATCCCGCAGGAGCTGATCAACTCGCTGGTCGAGAAGAGCGACGAGGCGCGCGGCTCCATGCCGACGAAGCCGCCGCCGCCCCTGCCCACCTCCGGCCGCAAGCCCGGCCCGGGCGCGTCCGCACCCGACGCGAGCGCGGCGAAGCCGGCCCCGTCCAAGCCCGCGAAGGTCGCCCCGCCGGTCGACCTCGACCTCGACGGGCTGCTCGAGGGGCTCGACCAGGAGACGCGCGCGTACCCCGACGCGGTGCGCGCCACGCCGGCTCCGCGGCGCCCGTCGACCCCGGCTCCGGAGCGGCCGCTCGGCGCGAGCGAAGCCGAGGCAGACTTCTTCGGGAGCGCGCCGCCGCCGCCGGCCACGCCCGAGGAGGCCTTCTTCGGAGAGGCGACCCTGGACGCCGACGCGGGCGAACACCGCTCGAAGGCAGCGGACGAGACGTTCGACCCGTTCGCCCCCGCCGACGAGGCGCCCGGCGCGCAGGCCCCCGCCGACGAAGGGGTGGTCAGCAGCTTCGGCGACGACGCAGGAGCCTCCGACGCCGGCGACGACGCAGACGAGGACGCCCGCGACGATGCGTTCACGCCGCCCCGAACCCGCATGGCCGATCTCTCCGGCCTCGCGAAGGCGTCGGCCGAGGATCGAGCCGAGGCGGACGACACCTCCGACGCCGATCGAGGCTCACGACCCACCCGCCCCCCGGTCCCTGGCCTTCCGGGCGCCGAGGCCGGGAGCAAGCCCGCGTTCCGCCCCCCGTCGATCCCGAAGCCGTCGCTCCTGAAGCCTCGCGCGCCGAAGCTGGGCATCCCGAAACCCGGCGGCGCGGCCAAGGGCCGGATCCCGAAGCCGGGCATCCCCAAACCTGGCATCCCCAGGCCCGGCATCCCCAAGCCCGGCGGCATCCCGCGCCCCGGCGCCGGCTTGCCCAAGCCCGCCCTGCCGAGGCCGGGCATCCCCAAGCCGAAGCTGCCGCGCCCGGGTGCGTCGCTGCCCAAGCCTCCGTTCCCGATCGGCGCGCCCGGCGACGAAGCCGAGGAGGCGTCGGACGCGGAGGCGCTCGACGCCGGGGACCGCCCCACGCCCGTCCCTGGAGGTCCCGCCGCGGCGGAGCCCACCGCCAGAGAGGCCGGCGATCGCCCGACGCCGGTCCCGGGCGAGCCCTCGCCCGAGGCGCCCGCCGAGGAGGCCGCCGAAGCCGTCGAGATCGGTGACCGCCCGACTCCCGTGCCGAGCTCCGAGGCGCCGGCCAAGCCGGCCAAGCCGGCGACGCCGACCGGCCCGCGCGGCCCCGCCTTCGCGTCGGCCGAGCTCGACCTGGGCCTGGCGGAGCTCGACGCGCTGCTCGAGTCCGAGGTCCCCCCGCCGCCGCTCCCCACCGAGGACGCCCCGGTCGAGGCGGCGCCGCGGGAGCCGGCCATCGACGACGCGCCCGAGCTGGCCGTCGAGTCCGAGGACGAGCCCCCCTCCGACGCGGAGGCCTCCGAAGACGCGCTCGTGGCCGAGGTCGAAGCCCCGGCCGACGGGGAGCGCGACGAGGACGGAGACGAGCCCGAGCTCGCCGTCGCCGAGGAAGACGCCGAGGAAGACGAGGAAGACGAGCTCGTCATCGAGGCGGGCGAGGTCGACGACGAGGACTGGGCGGAGATCGCCGAGACCGCCGAGATCGACGACGAGGAGTGGGCCGAGATCGAGGCCGCCGAGGCGGCCCAGGAAGAGGTCGTCGTCGAGGCCGAGCCCGACCGGGGCGCCCTCGCCGCGCGGAGATCCGTTCGGTCGCGCAAGCCGCGTCAAGAGAGCTTCCCCATGGTCGGGAGCGGCCCGGACGCGCTGCGCCTGCGGGTCCGTCTCCTGCGTGACCTCGCCGAGAGCAAGCAGGGCGCGGTGCGGGCGCGGCTCCTCGTGGGCGCGGCCGAGCTCGCCGAGCAGCTCGGAGAGGTGGAAGACGCCCGCGCCGCGTACCGCGCCGCCCTCGAGGCCGATCCCCAGGACGTCGTCGCCACGCGCGCGCTCCGGCGGGACGCGGTGCAGCGGGGCGCGTGGGAGGAGCTGGCGACGCTCTTCGAGGCGGAGGCGAAGCTCCCCCTCGGCGCCTGGGAGCGCGCGCACGCGTGGACGGGGCTCGCCGAGCTGCGGCTGGGTCGGCTGAAGGACGTGGCCGGCGCCGAGGCGGCGGCGCGCCTCGCGCTGGAGGCCCAGCCGGCCTCGGTCACGGCGGCGCTCCTGCTCGCCGAAGCCCGCTGGCGGCTCGGCAAGACGGCCGAGGCGGTGGAGGCCTTCGCCGGCGCGCGCGACGTCTGGGACGACCCCGACGCGCGCGCCGCGCTCGCGGTCGAAGAGGCGCGGGTCAAGGAGCGGGCCGGCGACGAGGCCGGCGCGAGAGAGATCTTCGCCTGGGCCAACGAGGTGGACCCCGAGGCGCTCGACGCGTGGTTCGGACGCGCGCGGACCGGCAGCCGCGCGGACGCCGATCCGCGCGGCACGGTGGAGGCCCTCGCCACCCTCGCCGCCTACTGCGGCGGCGCGCTCGGCGAGGCCGTGCTCACCCGGGCGAGTCGAGTCGCGACCCGGCTCGCGCGCGACCCGCAGCTCGGCGTGCGGCTCCTCGGACAGGCGACGGGCGTCGTGCCGCTGCAGGCCCGCGCCGAGGCCGCCGCCGCGACCGGCGACGCGGAGCTCGAGCAGCGCGCCCTCGAGGCGTGGGCGGGCGCGGCGGGCGGGACCGATCGCGCCCTCGCCCTCGTGCGCATGGCGGAGGTCAAGGCGGCGGCGGGAGACCTCGACGGAGCGGACGCGGCGCTGCGCGACGCGGCGCTCGCCGACGGGAGCCTCGGCACCATCCGGGTCGTGCGCGAGGTCATCGCGCGCCGCAGCGGCGACGTGTCGCGCCTCGTGGACGCCACGCAGGCGGGCGGCGCGCTGGCGTCCGCGGCGCGGGTGGCCCGCGATCGCAGCGCGGTGAGCCGCGAGCGAGAGCTGCTCGAGCAGGCCAGCCAGGACGGCGTGGCCCTCGTCAGCGTCGACGTGCTGACCCTGGACGCGGCCGCCAACGAGAACGATGACGCGGCCCTCGACCTGTCGCTGCGACGTCAGGCGGATCGCGTCCCGCCCGAGCAGCGCGCCGGCTCGCTCCTGGCGCTGACCGATCGCGCGATCGCGCGTCAGGATCTGACGGCGGCGGAGGCGCTGCTCGAGGAGGCGCGCCAGGCCGCGGCGGGCGATCCCCTCGCGCTCCGGCCGCTCGGTCGCCTCGCGCTCCAGCGAGACCCGACCGTCGCGGCGGCGCTCTGGATGGAGGAAGCGTCGGTGTCGGACGGGACGCGCTCGGCGTTCTGCGCGACGCAGGCTGGGCGGATCCTGGCCGCCTCGGGCGGCGACGCGCTGGGCGCGTTCCGCCGCGCTCTCGACGCGGTGGCGGGCTACGGGCCCGCCGCGTGGGCGCTCAAGCCGCACGCGATCGACATGGGCGACCCGCTGACGCTCGGCGAAGCACACGAGCAGCTCGCGGAGGGCGCGGTCGATCCGACCGACGCTGCAAGTCACCTCGTCCGGGGCGCGCTCCTGAGGGCCGACGCCGATCCCTCGGGCGCCGGCGCCCTCCTCGACCGGGCGCGCCAGCTCGCCCCCGGGGACGCGGTGCTGCAGAGCCTCCTGATGCGCCTCGCGGGCTCGACCTCGCCCGCCGAGCGCGCGGCGATGCTGAAGGAGTCGGCCGCGTCCGCGCCCGCAGAGCTCGCGCGCGTCTATCGCCTCCAGGCCGCCGCCGCCTTCGAGGACGCGGGAGACCCGGCCGCCGCCGCCGCGGAGCTCACCGCGGTCGCTGCGGAGCACGAGGACGACCCGATCGTACGCGTCGCCCTCGACCGCGTGCAGATCGCCTCGGGCGCGGTCGCGCGGGTGGCGGAGCGACGCTTCGCGGCCGTCAAGGAGGCCGAGGGCGACGACGCGCGCGTCTTCGCGCTGGAGCAGCTCGCCGAGCTGGACCTGCTCGAGCGAAAGGACCCGGCGAGCGCTGTCCTGTCGCTCCAGTCCATCCTCGAGACCGCGCCGGGCCACCTGCCGAGCCTTCGCGCGCTCTACCGCTACTTCGCGGAGCAGGGTCGGCTCGAGGATCTCGGGCGCGTGGTCGAGGCCCTCGCCCTGCACGTCCAGGAGGGTGCCGACGTCAGCGCCCACCTCCGGCTCGCGCGCCGGCTCGCGCACGCCGACCCCGAGGCGGCCGGCGAGTCCGCGGACGAGATCCTCGTCAGCGCGGGCGCGCGCGCCGAGCTCGACCTCTGGCTGGCCCCGCGCGTCCTCGCCGCGGCCCGCGAGCGCGGCGACATCAAGCTCGCCCGGAGCGCGGCGACCGCCCTGGCCGCCGCCCTCAGCTCCGCCGACGAGCGGGCCTCCGCCCGCGTGCGCGCCGCGGAGCTGACCAAGGACTTGGAGACCAAGGAGGCGACGCTCCGCGAGGCGGTGCAGGCGTCTCCACAACACCCCACGGCGGCCGAGGCGCTCGCGCGGCACTGCGTGGAGCGCGGCGACGACGCGGCCGCGGCGGAGGCGCTCGAGGCGGCCGCGAAGGCCACCGAGGTGCGCGTGCGCGCCGCGGCGCTCCTCGACGAGGCCGCGAAGCTCTGGGAAGGCCTGAACGACTCCAAGCGCGCGCGCGCCGCGCTCGAGCTCGCCAGCGAGCGCGACGTGACGCACGGGGACATCTTCGCGCGGCTGCAGAGCATGCTCCAGGTCGACGGCGACCAGGAGCGCCTCGCGGACCTCTATGGCGCGCGCCTGGCCGCAGGCGGCGAGCCCGACGAGCTGGTCTCGCTCTACCTCGAACAAGCCTCGTTGCGCACTGCGATCTCCGACTCGGCGGGCGCCAAGGCGTCCCTCCGATCGGCGCTCGGCATCGAGCCCGAGCGCATCGAGGCGCTGCGCGACCTGGCGCAGCTCTGCCTCGACGACGAGGACTGGCGCGGCGCGGCCGAGGTGCTCATCCGCATCGCGCGCATCCGCAAGGAGCGCGAGGAGCTGCGCTGGGTGTTCTTCACCCTCGGTGACATCTACGACCAGCACATGCCCGATCCGCGGCGCGCCGAGGCGGCGTTCCGCCGGGTGCTCAAGCTCCTCCCCCGCGACGTCCCCGCGATGGAGCGCCTCGCGAAGCTCTACGAGCGCGAGGGGCAGCTGGAGAACGCCGCGCAGATGCTCGCGCAGCTCGCGCAGCTCGACGTCGACCCCGACAGCAACCGCGGCCACCGCCTGCAGCTCGCCGCCGTGCACGAGCGGCTCGGAGACGCGCGCAAGGCGGAGCAGGTGCTCGAGGAGGCGCGGAAGAACGCGCCCACGGATCTCGGCGTGCTCAAGGGGCTCGCCGACTTCTACGAGCGACAGGGCGCCTCGAACGCGCTCGCGATGCACCTCGGGCGCGCGGTGAACGACTACCGACACGCGCTCGAGGCGGACCTCGCGGACGCCGCGGCGTGGCCCGGGCTGGTCGAGGTGCTGCAGTGGCGTGAGCAGACGGACGCGGCGGCGTGCGCGGCCTCGGCGGCGCAGGCCATCGGCGTGATGGACGTCGAGATGTCCAAGCTGGTCGACGCCCGCGGCGCCGCGCAGGGCGTCGGGCAGGCGGCGGCGAAGTCGGATCTCGACGAGCTGCTGGCGCCTTCCGCCCTCAACGCGCCCACCCGCGCGGTGTTCAAGCTCGCGGGTGACGCGCTCGAGAAGGCGCTGCCCTTCGACGTCGCGGCGTACCGCGCCCAGAAGGTCGACGGCCGCGACACGAGCATTCGCCCGCTCGCCAACGAGGTCAGCCGCTGGTTCGGCTTCGGCACCTACGAGCTCTACGTCACGAGCGCGGCGCCGCGCGTCTGCGTCCCCGTGCACAGCAACCCGTGCACGCTGTTGATCGGCAGCGAGCTGATCGGCATCACCGACGACCGCGAGAAGCTCTTCGTGCTCGCGCGCGCGTTCCGCATCGCCAAGGCGCAGCTCTCCGTCGTCGTGCGCGCGCAGCCGCACGAGGTCAACGCGCTCCTGGGCGGCCTCGTGCAGAGCTACGACCCGCACCACAGCCCCGCTGGCGTGGACCCCGCGCACGTCGCGGAGGCCGCCCGTCGCGTCACCAAACACATCAACCGGAAGGCGCGCGACGAGCTGGGTCCCCTGGTCTACGAGATGGCGGGTCGACCGGGCCACGATCCCTCGGGTCTGGCGATGGCCGCGTCCGAGTGGGGCAACCGGGTCGGGCTGCTGGCCAGCGGCTCGGCGCCCGCGGGCATCAGCGCGCTGGCCAAGCTGAGCGGCGAGCGCGAGCTGCCGACGGACACGGCCTCGCGGCTGGCCCTCGTCACGCGCTTCCCGGAGGCCTCGGCGCTGCTGGAGTTCGCCATCAGCGACGCGCACTTCGAGGCGCGGCGCCGCTCCGGGATCGGGTGAGGCATGCGCATCGGTCTCCTCGGACCCTCGGACGGCGATGCCGAGACGCTGCGCGAGGCCATCGAGTTCCTGCTCGACGACATGGAGGTCGACCAGGCCGTCTACCTCGGCCTCGACGAGGAGGTCCTCGACGCGGTGATCCGTGACTGGGTGGGCGGCGATCCCTCCGACGAGGCGTTCCTGACCCAGGCGGTGGAGGCCGCGATGGGCGGCACGCCCGAGCACATCGAGGCGCTGCTGGAGCAACGCGAGCTGGTCGAGCGGCTGGCGAAGGTCCGGAAGCTGCCCGAGCCGCCCGCGCGCGCGGTGGAGATGCTCGCCGACCGCATCCTCCTCTTCGTCAACGACAAGTCCATCCTCGACGAAGAGGACATCGCCAACGCGAACCTCGTCGCCTACGGCAGGAGCAGCTCCGCCGAGCTCCGCCGCTTCGGCCCCCGCTACTTCCTGACCCCCGGACCGCTGTCGAAGGAGCAGGTGGCCGTCGTCGAGCTCGAGCCCGACGGGCAGGTGTCGCTCGCCCTCTTCGACATCAGCGGCGTCCCGGTGTGGCGCGAGACGATGGCCCGCCGCACGAGCAAGGTGAAGCTGGCCCGATGACCACGCTCGCCGTGTTCGGAGGCAGCTTCGATCCCCCGCACGTGGGGCACGTGCTCGCCGCCGCGTGGGTCCTCAGCACGGGGGAGGTCGACGGGCTCGTCGTCGTGCCTTGCGGCAGCCACGCCTTCGGCAAGGCGCTGACACCCTTCCCTCACCGCCTCCGCATGGCGGAGCTCGCCTTCGCGCCGATCCGCGGCGCCCACGTCAGCGACATCGAGGCGCGCCGCGTGGGCCCCAGCTACACCGTCGACACGCTCGAGGCGCTGCGAACAAAGCAAGTCAAACTGCGGCTGGTCATCGGATCGGATCTGGTCGACGAGATCCCGCGATGGCACGAGGGCCACCGCGTGCCTTCGCTCGCGCCGCCGCTCGTGGTGGGGCGCGGCGGGCACGGCGACGGGAGCGAGGACATCTCCATGCCCGCCGTCAGCAGCACCGAGGTGCGGCGCCGGCTGCGCGCGGGTGAGTCGGTGGAGGCGCTGGTTCCGCGCGCGGTGCGTCGCTACGTGACGCGCCATGGGCTCTACCGTGGCGCCTGAGCACGGGAGACGCGGATGCGAGTGACGATCGTCGGGCGGGGCCGCGTGGGCCGAGGGCTGGCGAGCGCCGCGAAGCGCGCCGACCTCGACGTGAAGCTCGTACGCGGAGGCACCGAGGGGCGCGTGCGCGGCGCGCTGGTCGTGCTGGCGGTGCCGGATCCGGTCGTGGCCGACGTGGCCGCGAAGCTCGAGGTGAGAGGCGCGCTCGTGCACTGCTCGGGGAGCCTCGGCGTGGAGGTCCTGCGAGGGCGCGCGCCCTCCGTCGGCGTGATGCACCCCCTCGTCTCCTTCGCGGACCCCGAGCGCCCACCGAGCCTGCGCGACGCGACCTTCGTCCTCGACGGGGACGACGAGGCCGTCAAGCGCGCAAGGAAACTGGCCCGCCGCCTCGGGGCCCGCCCGGTGCGCGCGCAGGTCCACGGCCCCGCCTATCACGCGGCCGCGGCGCTCGGGGCGAACGGCGCGGCCGCGCTCGCCGCGGTGGCGGTCCGCGTGCTCGAAGCGCAGGGAATGACCCGGCGGGACGCCGAGCGCGCGATGGGGGCCTTGCTCCGCACGGTGGGTGAGAACGTCGAGACGGTGGGCGTCCCGACCGCCCTGAGCGGGCCCGTGATCCGGGGTGACGCCGGCACGGTGCGGCGACATCGCGAGGCGCTCGAGGCCCTCGATCCGGGCGCGCGGCGCGCGTACGACGCGGTCGGCCCCGCCATCCTGGAGTGCGCACGCGAGGCTGGCCTCGACCCCGAGCGCGCGGCCGAGGTGGCGCGCGCCCTGACCGAGTGACCGCGGCCCCGGTCAGCGGAGCGCGGCCCAGACCACCAGCAGGACGAGCACCACCGCGAAGGCGAGCCCGATCAGCACCATCGGCGCGCGGGAGGTGGGCTCGGCGTCCGAGGCGGTGAGTCGCTTCGTCGTCTCCTCGGCGAGCGGCCGCCCGGACGGCGACGTCGGCTCCGGGCTGCTCAGCGCCACGATCTCCACCGGCGGCCCCGCCTCGAGCGCCTCCGCGGCGCGCTCGCGCTCGCGCCGGAGCAGCACGACGTCCGACTCGAAGTGATCGCTGAGGAAGCTGCCGAACCGGATCTGCGAGACGAAGAGCTTGGCCTTCATCGCGTAGTCGTCGAGCGCCCGGAGCATCTCGGCCGCGCTCGGGAAGCGAGCCTCGGGATCGGGGGCGAGCGCGCGGTCCAGGATCGCCTGCAGCTCGCCCTGCTCGGGCAGACCACGGTCGGGCAGCGGCGGCACCTCGCCTCGCTTGGCGAGCGCCAGCATCTCGGCCTCGGTCCCCTTGTAGAGCCGACGCCCCGCGCAGAGCTCCCAGAGGACGATCCCGGCCGCGAAGACGTCGGCCCGACCGTCGAGCTCCTCGCCTCGCGCGTGCTCCGGCGACATGTACGCCGCCTTGCCCGCGACGCGCGAGCGCTCCCCCGTGCTCTCGGTGTCGTCGTCTCGGTCGTCGTCTCGGGCGTCGGGGGCGCGCACGGAGCCCCCGAGCGCCTTGGCGATGCCGAAGTCACAGAGCTTCACCTCGCCCTCGAAGCTGATCAGCACGTTCGAGGGGGAGACGTCGCGGTGCACGATGCCGAGCGGCTCGCCCTCGTCGTCCTTCTTCCGATGCGCGAAGTCGAGGGCGGCGAGCGCCTCTCGGACCACGAAGAGGGCGAACTCGGCCGGGAGCGGGATGCGGCGCTTGCTCAGGCGGCGGAGGAGCTGGTTGAGGTCGTAGCCCTCGACGTACTCCATCGTGATGTAGAGACGGTCGCCCTCACGGCCGAGGTCGAGGACCTGCACCACGTTGGCGTGACGCAGGCCGGCGACGAGCTTGGCCTCGTCGATGAGCATCTTGGCGAACTGCGGATCCCCGCCGAGCTCGGGGAGGATCTGCTTGACCACCACGCGGCGGGCGCCACCGAGCTCGGTGTGGGCGCGCGCGAGGTAGATGTCCGCCATGCCCCCACGACCGATGCGATCGAAGAGGTGATAGCGCCCGAAGCGTCGCGGGAGGTGGTCCGTCTCGGCCGCGCCGTCCCCCTGTGCCCGGGCCCCGCGTTCATCCGCACGCAGGGTGCTCGCGTCGGTCCCCAATTTCCGCTCTCCCGCCGCGCTTTTGCCAGGGACGCCGGAGAAACGCAAGCGTGGCGGTTCTCGCCGTGGCGGCGAGTCAGTCCTCCGGGTCGAGCTTGCCCCTCGCGGATTTGAGGATCTGCACCGTGCGACCGAAGCGGCGCTTGCCCCACTGGGTCTCGTCGTCGCCCTGCTGCCCGGCCGGCGTGGGGGCGACCGCGCCGCCGCGCGCCTCGACGCCACCGAGGAAGGTCTCGATCTTCTTGAGGCGCGCCGCCGCGTCGTCCTCCGAGACGTAGACCTCGAGCCGCCGCTTCAGGGCGGGGAGCGCGGCGCGGTACGCCTCGGGCCCGCCGTCCGCCTCCTGGCCCGCCTCGGCCAGCGCGCGGCGCACGGCACCGGGGCCGACGTACGCGGAGAATCCGCAGAGCTCGACGATGCGGTCGAAGAGCGCGTCCTGACTCACAGCTCACCTCTCATGGACAAGTCACACCGGCCCCCTCGAGCACCTCGGGTCGGAGAAGATCGTCCCCCGAGCCCTCCCGGACGAAGCCGACGTCGCGTAGCAGCCTCAGGGTATCGTCGTACGCGGCGCGGTCCAGGCAGCCGGGCGTGACCTCGGCCTCGCCGAGGAGCCCTGGCTGGACCAGCTCGGACACCCGCTCCAGCTGCCACGTCTGGTGCACGCGCGGATCCTGACGCGACCCGGAGCCGTCGCAGGTGTCGCCGCACAGCGCGAGCACCAGCTCCGTCGCCTGCTCGCGGTTGCCCTCCTCGAGGACCCAGCGCCAGCCGCGGAGGGTGGCGCGGATGAAGCGCTCGGCGATCTCGCGGCCCGTGATCCCCGTGCCCTCGAAGTCCGGGTCGTCGAGCAGCGCCTGGGTCGTGAAGATGAAGTCCTCGAGGAGGCCGCAGCCGTGCTCCGCCGTGGGCAGCCGCACGAGCGTGTCGAGCGGGTGGCCGAGGCCGACGATCTGGTCGAGCTCGTTGTAGACCATCGCGCTCGCCAAGGTGACGTCGTCGGGGAACACGAGGGCCGGGTCGAACGCGTACGACACGGTCGTGACGTCGGGCTCCTGTCCGGGCGGCAGGTCGCTGTCGAGGTCGCTCGTGATGCCGTGACTTCGCAAACACACCTGCACCGGGAACTCGTTGCCGAAGTCCCACACGCCGAGGGTCGTCCCGGGCAGG
The DNA here is from genome assembly GCA_040218145.1 of Sandaracinaceae bacterium. GTDB lineage: Bacteria > Myxococcota_A > Polyangia > Polyangiales > Sandaracinaceae > JAVJQK01. The sequence goes on from JAVJQK010000109.1 coordinate 94,391, forward strand.
TCGTCGAAGCTCGCCACGCCGCTGTCGGCCAGGCCCACCATCTCGAAGCCGGGGCGCTGGAAGATCTGGGCGATGTGGCGCAGCTGATGATCGTTCTCCTCGACCTCGCGCACCATGTTGGCGATCCAGTCGGTGCCGAAGTGAGCCTCGCCGGTGGCGACCGCCTGGGACGGGTTCACGCCGCCGCCGTCCAGCACGACGACGTCCAGGCCCTCCTGCTCGTAGAAGGTGAAGCCGTCGTCGCGGGGCACCATCGGCCCGGCCGAGGCGCCGTCCGCGTGCCCTCCGGCCGCGTAGTATCCGGCGAACTGGGCCTGCGGGAACCACTTGGACTGGAACACGATCCGCACCGGATTCTCCGGGGTGCCGACCGCCCCGCCGCCGCCGTCACACCCGATCGCCCCGCACGCGACCACGAACATCACCGACGACGACCACAAACCGCTTCTGAACATCCTCATCCCCCACAACTGCCCGGCCTACCCGGCCGTGAGCTCCAACACCAGGTGGTAGTCCAGCGTGGGCACGCCACGCGCCGCCGAGAGCACCACGAAATAGACGCCCGGCTCGAGGCCCTCCGCGAAGGCGTCGCCCGCTTCGATGCTCGGACAGCCGCCGCCTGCACGACCGATCTCACCCGTGCCACGGCGCACGAGCCCGTCCTCGCCGAGCAGCGTCATCGTGACCTCGGGCGTCTCGTCGCCGCACGGCAGCTCCGCTCCGTCGAGCATCGTCGCGCGCAGGCTCGCCGTCTCCGTCACGCGCACCGCGAACACGTCCACGTCGCACGCGCCACCCAGCCGCCCGACGAGCGACCGCGTCGAGCCCATTTCGGCCGGCGCGACGTTCGCCTCCGAGCGCTCGTTGTTGGGCTCGATCTCCCGCAGCCGCTCCAGCGAGATCTCGAGCCGGCAGTCCGCGTCGCAGCCGTCGCCGTCGATCTCGTTGCCGTCGTCACAACCCTCGCCCGGCTCGCGCCGTCTATCTCCACATGTCGTCTTGACCACGGTCAGGTCCAGCTCGCCGCCCCCGCGGTAGCTGTCGAAGCCGATGATGTGCTCGCCGGCGACCTCGGGCTCGAAGACGAACGACTCCAGGATCCCGGGACCGCAGCGATCGATGAGCGCGGTGCAGCTGCCGGGGTCGCAGACCGGCATCGTGTAGAGCACCACGTCGGACTGCGTGTCGAGCGGCTCCGCGATGATGGTCCATCGCTCCCCGGGCCCGGCCTGGATGGCCACGAAGCCATCGGCGCCGCTGAGCCCGCGTCCGTCGCAGCCGGTCAGCGCGCGCTCGTCGTCCTCGAACAGAGAGAGGTCGACCCGGACGCTCCCGCCCGTGTCGTCCAGGACCATCAGCTCGCCGGGGCCGCAGTGGTCCGAGACCGCGAGGGTCGGCTCGACGCCCGCGTCGAGCGCCGCGAGGGCGGGGCCGATGTCGTAGATGTCGCAGCCGAGTAAGAGCAGCGCGAAGAGGCAGCCACGGCGCATCAGAAGCGACCTCCCGAGACGAGACCGACCTCGCCCGGAGCGAGCGTGGGGACGACGAACGCCACCGCGTCCGTGGCTTCGCCTCCCGACCAGTCGGTGAGCAGCAACGCCCAGGCCACGCTGGCCGCGCCGAGCACGGAGGTGGTGACGATGAGCACGTTCGTGCGGGTCTGGAGATCGAGGCCCGCGTAGTAGCCATCGAGCGTGGGCGCCGCGAGGTACGCGTCGTGCGACTCGAGCACGTCGACGGTCGACCAGGTCAGCAGCGCCGCCGACACGAGGGTGAGCCCGGCCGGCACGGTCAGCCATACGGGCGCCAGGCGCCACTCGCCGCCGGCGATCGGCCGCCTCGGCGTGTCCACGTCCGCGACCGCGGCCTGCCCCTCGAACGACTCGGGATCGATCTCGCTGCCCAGCTCGAGCAGGTGGTTGCCGTGCTGGTCGAGCACCTCGACGTGGTACTCGACCGCCGCCTCGGCGGTGAGGCCGGTCACGGGCACGGCGAGCTCGTCCTGCGCCTCGAGCTCCACCCGCTCGAAGGCGGCCGCGCCCCGGACGCGGACGAACGCCACGACCCGCGCCGCCATCCCGAGCGGGTCCTGGAGCTGCAGGCCGACACCGCGCGACTGACGGAGCCTTCGCGCGTCCACCTCGAACGCGCCGTTGCGCGCGGCCCACTCGCCTCGCGCTTCGAGCAGCGGCTGGCGGAGGCGCGGAGAGAGGTCGGCGCCATCTTCGGGCGAGCCGAGGGCGATCATGCGCGCGAACGCGTCGCGCGCCGCCTCCTCGTCTCCATCCGCCGCCGCGGCGATCCCCATCAGCCGGTACATGCGCGCCACGTCGCCGGGCTCGTGGCCGCCCTCGGAGAGCGCCTGCTGCGCGAGCTCGCGCGCGCGTGGGAAGTCGACCTCGAGGTACGCCTCCTCCGCCTGGGCCAGCCGATCCTGGGCCCACGCCGGCGATGCCAGCGAGAACCCCGAGACGATGATCCAAGAAGCGAAGAGAGCCCTCAACGAAGCCCCACCCGCCGACGCAGCGTCTCGCCCGCCTGAATCTCCACCGTGTACCTCTCCTCGATCCCTTGCTCGGCGTTGCGCAGCAACAAGACGTGCCGTCCTGCGGGCAGCTCGACGCGCATCAGAGGGGTGTTCCCGAGCGACCGACCGCCGAGGCTGACCTCGGTCCACGGCGTCGTGTCGAGGAAGAGGAGCCCTGGCTCCGCGCGAGGCGCGGGAGCGGTCTCCTGGGTCTGCGCAGGCCGGCGCCGGCGGCGGCTCCTCCGCGGCGCGGTGGCGACGGCCTCCGCCTCCGCCTCGGCGGGCTCTTCCTCCGCGTCCGCCGCGCGCGCGTCTGCTCCTTCGGCCTGTTCGCTCTCCGCGTCCGGCTCCGGCGGCGCGCCTCCCGGCGCGTCAGCCTCCGTCGGCTCGACGGCCGGCGGGGCGGCGGCCTCCACGTCTGCGCCCTCGGCGGCGGCGGGGGCCGCCGAGGCGACCGCGGGCGCGCTCGGCGAGGCGTCGGACGCGAGCGCGGCGGGCGTGTGATCGCGCGACGCGATCCACACCACCGCGCCCGTGAGCCCGAGCGCGAGCAGCACGACGAGCGCCATCAGCCACGGGTTCGCCCGCGACGGCAGGGCCTCGGTGCCGGTGGCCGAGTACGAGAAGGAGCCCTCCCCCGACAGCGCGAAGGCCTGCGAGACGTCTCCCATCTCGCCCTTGACGCACGCGGAGATGGCCTCGCGCCGATGGGTGATCGCCTGCTCGAACATGCCGTGGAGGTGCTTGCCCACGTCACGGTGACGGGTCGCCGCGGACAGGCCGCGCAGATAGGTCTCGAGATCGTCCCGCATCTCGGCCGCGCTCGCGTAGCGCTCGGACAGGTCACGCCGCAGCGCGCGCTCGGCCACCGCGGCGAGCTCCTCCGGGGCGTCGATCGCGACCGAGCGCACGGACGGAATCTCGTCCGTGGTCACCGCGCGCAGGGTCGCCACCTCGGTGTCTCGCTTGAACAGCCGTCGACCCGTGAGGCACTCCCAGAGCACGACGCCCATGCCCCACACGTCCGAGCGGCCGTCCACGTCTCGCTGCTCGGCCTGCTCGGGCGAGAGGTACGCGTACTTGCCCTTGATGGCCCCGTGCTCGGTGCGCGCGACCTGCATCGCGGCCTTCGCCACGCCGAAGTCGAGCACCTTGGTGACGCCGTTGTAGCCGACGAAGAGGTTGTGGGGCGAGACGTCGCGGTGGACCACGTGGAGGGGGTTGCCCTCGAGGTCGCGGAGGTCGTGCGCGTGCTGCAGCCCCTCGAGCGAGTCGGCCACCATCCGGGCCAGCAGGGGGGCGGGGACCGGCTCGCCCAGCTCCTTGCAGCGAGCCAGCACCAGCGAGAGGGGCTGCCCCTCGAGGTACTCCATGGCCATGAACGGCAGCCCCTGGACCTCGCCGACCTCGTTCGTCTGGACGACGTTGGGGTGGGCGAGCAGGGCGGCGAGGCGCGCCTCGTCCATGAACATCTCGCGCACGCCGCTCTCGTCCAGGAGATGGGCGTGCATCCGCTTGATGACGACGAGCTTCTGGAACCCGCCCTGGCCGACCCGCAGGGCGAGGAAGACCTCGGCCATCGCGCCCTGACCCAGCTTGGCGACCAGCGTGTAGCCACCGAAGCGAGTGGCGTCGATCGCCCTCACTGCTCCCGGAAGCTCTAGCTCGTCTTGGGGATCCACCGAGGAGGGCACAAACGGATTCTCTGTGGCGATCCTGAACCTGTCAACGAACACTTAGGCTGAAAAGGGCCCACTTGTAGGACATCGACCTACGTCGCGAAGGGTCAGAACTCGAGCGGGGCGGGGGCCTCCTCCCGCGGTGACTCCAATCCGGATACGACCGCGTAGGCGATGATGGCCCCGATGCCCGCCAGTCCGAGCCCCAGGCCGTAGATGGCGCCCTGCCCGGCGCCGCCCACGGCGGCGAGCACGACGCCGGTCAGCTCGCCGGCGATCCAGAGCCCGACGCCCAGGCCCCCCCACGACCGCGAGCGGCCCTTGCCCTGGGCGGCGTCGGCGAGGTGGCGGTAGAACCAGCGCAGGAAGAAGAGCTCGATCATGCCCGTCGTACGGCTCGGGCCGGCGGCTCTTCCCCGCGCCTCACTCGGCCGCGTCGGCGGTGGGCCGCGGCTCGAGGAGCACCCGCGCCCCGTCGCCGCGGAGGACCAGCACCGAGCCGCTGGTGACCTGGCCCGCGAGCACCGCGCTCGCGAGCGGCGCCTCGACCAGCCTGCCGATGCAGCGCCGCATCGGCCGCGCGCCCAGCTCCGGGTCGAAGCCCCCGGCCGCGACCAGCGCGTCGATGCAGCTCGGCTCGATCTCGAGAGCCACCCGGTGCTCCTTGCGCATCACGTCGGCCACGTCCTCGAGCAGCTTGAGCGCGATGGCCTGGATCTCCTCGGCGCCGAGGGCGGCGAAGTAGAGCGGCTCGTCGATGCGGTTCCACAGCTCGGGCGGCAGCGCGCGCCGCGCCGACATCAGCGCGCGGTCGCGCTCGCCGTGACGCGTCTCCACCGGCGCGGCGCCGAAGCCCACCCGTCGCGCGGGCCCCGCCGCGGCGGACGCGCCGAGGTTGCTCGTCATGACGATCACCGTGTTGGTGAAGTCGACGGTGCGGCCGCGCCCGTCCGTGAGGCGCCCCTCGTCGAGGAGCGGCAGCAGCGCGAGCAGCACCTCGGGGTGCGCCTTCTCGATCTCGTCGAGCAGGATCAGCTGGTAGGGGCGTCGACGGACCGCCTCGGTGAGCTGGCCGCCCTCCTCGTGACCGACGTAGCCGGGCGGGGCGCCGACGAGGCGCGCGACCGCGTGGGGCTCGCTGAACTCGCTCATGTCGAAGCGGGTCACCCCGCTCGTCGGGAAGAGCAGATCGCTGATCGCCTTGGCGGTCTCCGTCTTGCCCACGCCGGTCGGGCCGAGCAGGAGGAACGTGCCCAGCGGCCGCGCCCCACGGAAGCCCGCCGCGCCCTTGCGGAGCGCGTCGGCGATGCGCCCGATCGGCTCGCGCTGCCCGACCACCCGCGCGTGCAGGTGCTCCTCGAGGCGCAGCAGACGATCGGCGTCGCGCATGAGCAGCCGGTCCACCGGCACGTGCGCCTGCTCCGCCACGACGCGCGCGACCGAGGCGGGCTCGACCACGCTGCCGCCGCGGCGCCGGACGCGCGCGGCGGCCAGATCGAGCGCGGCGATCGCCTTGTCGGGCAGGAAGCCCTCGGTGACGAAGCGGACCGTCAGCTCGACCGCGGCCTCGAGGGCGCGGGGGTCGTACACGACCGCGTGGTGCAGCTCGTACTTCGGCACGATGCCGCGCAGGATCTCGACCGCCTCGCTGGGCGTGGGCTCCCCGACGTCGATGCGCGAGAAGCGCCGCACGAGCGCCGCGTCCTTCTCGAAGTGACGGCGGTACTCCGCGTCGGTCGTCGCGCCGATGCAGGGCAGCGCGCCCCGCGCGAGCGACGCCTTGAGCTCGTTGGCCAGGTCGTCCGGGCCCTCGCCGCCGACGATCGCGTGGATCTCGTCGAGGAAGAGCAGGACCTTGTTGCCCGCCTTGTCGACCTCCTTCTGGAGGAGACGCAGCTTCTCGGCCAGCGCGCCGCGCACGCCCGTTCCGCTGACGAGCGCGCCGGCGGAGATCTCGATCAGCACGCGATCCGCGAGGCGACCGCAGCTGCTGCCGTCCTTGACCAGGCGGAGCGCGAGCCCCTCGACGATGGCGGTCTTGCCGACGCCGGGCGGGCCCACGAGCACGGGGTTGTTCGCGCGGCGACGCCCGAGCACGTCGAGCAGCCGATCCAGCTCGTGCGCGCGCCCGATGACGGGATCGATCTCGCCGCGCGCGGCGGCCGCGGTGAGGTTGCGCCCGAGGCGGCACAGGAGCGGGAAGCGCCCCGGATCGAGATCGTACGGGCCGATGTCGGCCGGCTTCTCGTTCTCGGTGGTCGTGATCGAGGGGCGCCGCGCGGCGCTCGGCCGCTTGCGGGGGGCGCGCGTCTCCGGCGGCTTGCCGTTGCCGCTGCGCGCCACGGGGCGCAGCGGGGTCTCGGGGATGCTGTCGTCCTCGGGCTTGCGCGGCGGCGGCGCCTTGCGGCGGTTCTTGGGAGGCTCCTCGCGGCGGGCCCGGGTGCGCGGCACGGGGGGGACGGTCGGCCGCGAGCGGGCCGGCGCCAGGCCCGGGGCACGGGTCAGCGAGCGATCGTCCTCGACCCCCAGCACGCCGCCCACGTCATCGCGCAGGCGCGTCGGGTTCGCCCCCGCCGCCTCGAGGCAACGATATCCGGCCGTCCGCGGCTCCCGCACGATGGCGGCGAGCAAGTGCACCGGCCGCGCGACTCCGTCGCCCACGTTCTCGGCGATGCGGGCCGCGCGCTCGACGGCGACCTCCATCGCGCTCGTGGGCTCTTCGTTCGCGATCTTCAGCGCGCTGATCAGGTCCATCTCGCGAACCCCGCGCTGGGTCAGCACGCGGGACGTCTCTTCGTCGGACCTCAACATCACGAGCAGCGCGTACGCCGTGGTCGGCCGCTGCTTTCGTCGCAGCGCCGTGCGCCGCGCGTTGGCCATCAGGCCGCTGAGGGTTCCGGTGATCGTGGCCATGCTTCCTCCGCCTCCCCCCGCGATACCGGGGCCGATCCGAGGGGCCAAGTTTTCGGCATGGAACGTGGGTGAATATCGAGGTGGCCTGCCCGTCGACGACGAACCGCCCCCCTGATAGGCTCCCCCCTCGATTTCCGGCCCCGAAGGACGACGATGGCGCGCAGGACCCAGCCCCGAATCCCCCTCCTCCTCTCGATCGCCGCGACGGCGCTGTTCGCGCTCGCGATCGCCTTTCCCCAGCTGAAGGCCGAGGCCCAGCGCGTGCGCTGCCAGGTCTACGTGACCCAGGCGCGGGTCCCGGGAAACCTGAGCGAGCGTGGTCTCATCGGCTTCGCGCGACGCCACCGAGCGCGTCGCCTCCGCGAGACCAGCCACGAGCAGCTCAACGAGCGATCGTGGATCGCCAACGCGGTCTTCGCGTTCAACCGCCCGCCGGGCGATCTCGAGTTCCACGCCCTCTTCTACGACGTCACGGACGGCCCGCGGAACTTCATCCGCGAGATGAGCGTGTTTACGAGCGACCGCAGCCAGCGCACCGTGCTGCACCGGCTGCAGCTGCCGCGCCCGACCTTCCAGCCCAACAAGCGCATCGAGATGGTGGTGACCCTCCGCCGTGAGGAGCTGGGTCGGACCCGCTTCGAGATCCAGGGCGAAGAGGTCCGCCACAGCGGGCAGGTCGACTTCACGGACGAGCAGGCGCGCGGGAGAAACTAGCCCATGGCCGCCCGCGGGGGCTCTCGTCACCCCGAGATCCAGCGCCTGATCGCGAAGGTGCAGAAGGACGGCGTCGCCCCGCCGGTGGCGCTGCTGCTCGGGCCCGAGCGCTTCCTCGTGGAGCGCGCGATCTCGCTCCTGCGCTCGGTCTCGCTCGGCGACGGCCCCGCGGGCTTCAACGACGATCTCTTCCACGGCGCGACGTCGCTGAGCGGCCAGAAGGTCGTCAGCGCGGCGCGGACGCTGCCCATGATGGCGCAGGCGCGCTTCGTCCTCGTGCGATCCGTCGAGGGCATGTCCAACGACGAGCTGAAGCCGCTCGCCGAGTACGTCGCGGCGCCCAGCGAGTCGACGTGCCTGGTCATGACGGCGGAGAAGCTCAACGCCAGCCTCTCGCTGGCGAAGGCGGCGGCCAAGGCCAAGGCCACCTTCGCGGCGCAGCCCTTGAAGGGCCAGGCGGTCCGGCGCTTCGCGGTCGACGAGGCGAGCCGGCGCGGCCACAGCCTCACGCCCAAGGCGGCCGAGGCGCTCATCGAGGCGCTCGGCGAAGACCTCGCCGCGGTGGACGACGCGCTCGAGCGGCTGAGCCTCTACGTGGGCAGCGGCCAGCGGATCGACGACGGCGCGGTCGAAGCCTGCGTGAGCCGGATCGCGGCCGACACCATCTGGCAGCTGGTGGACAGCGTGGCGGTGCGGGACACCAAGAACGCGCTGCACGCCGCCGGCTCCCTGCTCGCCGATCGCGAGCCGCCGCTGCGGATCCTGGCCATGGTCGCGCGCCAGCTGCGGATCGTGGCCAAGATGCGCGAGGCGCTCGCGGCCCGGCTGAGCGACGAGGAGGCCGCTCGCGCCGCGGGCGCGCCGCCGTTCAAGGCCCGTCAGCTGCGCAACGCCGCCAAGCGCTTCACCGCGCGCCAGCTGGGCGCGGCGTTCCAGACCCTCGCGGAGGCCGACCTCGCGCTCAAGGGCGCCAAACGGGGCGACGCGCTCATCCTCGAGGAGGCGATCCTCGAGCTCTGCACGGGTCGGCCGCGGGTGCGCGAGCGCATCCCCCGTCAGGTCCGCACGTATCGCTGAGCCCTGCTCCCGACGAGGAGTGGCCGGGCGGCGGGACGGAACGCCAAAACGCCGCCGCGGAGCGAGTCCGGGGCGGCGCGGGCAGAAGAGCGCGCGAGCTAGATCGCGTCGACCTGGCGGCTCAGGCGGCTGATGTACCGCGAGGCCGTCTTGGCGTGGTAGACGCCCTTGGAGGAGGCGGCGTCGATCTGCGAGATCGCGACCTTGAGGGCCTCCTGCGCGGCGGCCTTGTCCTCGGCGTCGATCGCCGTCCGGACACGCTTGACGTAGGTGCGGACGGTGGTGCGGACGTGCTTGTTGCGCTCGGTGCGCTTGTGCGTCTGACGGATGCGCTTCTTGGCGGATGCGTGATTGGCCACGGGAATGCTCCAAAAGCCCCGAATTTCGGGGGAGCGGACTTCTAGCCGGGCCCCCTGAGGTTGTCAAGCGCACCCCCGCCCCGCGTCGCCTCGTCAGCGTCGCCGCTGGCCCGCCCCCTGCGATAGGCTCCCCCCATGCGAACGGCGCTGTGGGCGACGGCTCTCCTCAATCTGCTCCTCCTGCAAGCCTGCGGCGAGCCCCCACCCGCCGCAGACGCGGACGTCGATACCGACGCGGGAGCGGATGCGGACGCGGGAGCGGATGCGGGAGCGGAAGCGGACGCGGGAGCGGACGCGGGAGCGGACGCGGGAGCGGATGCGGGAGCGGATGCGGACGCGGGAGCGGATGCGGGAGCGGATGCGGACGCGGGAGCGGATGCGGGAGCAGACGCGGGAGCGGATGCGGGAGCAGACGCGGGAGCGGATGCGGGAGCAGACGCGGGAGCGGACGCCGGCGCCGACGCGGGCCCCCCGCCCGTGACGTGCACCGAGCCGGGCCTCGTCACCCGGACCATTCGCGACAGAGCCTCGAGCGGCACCCCCGACACCTACTTCTTCGACGTCCGCCCCGGGGACCCGTTCTGCGCCGAGATCACCGGCGGCGGCTCGGGCCGCTGGGGTGTCACCGTGTCGAACGGGACGAGCGCGGGCGTGTACTGCTCGAACGTCACCCCGTGCCGGATCCGGGTCCCGCCCGGCGAGACGACCCTCCTCGTCACCGCGCAGACCACCGACATCGGGTCGTACACGCTGACGGTGCGCTCGATCCCCCCCTGAGCCCGCGCCGGGACTTCGAGCCGCGCCCGTTTTGTTGGAAGCCGGATGCGCGCACCGAATACTCCGACCGTGAGCGAAGACGAGACGGTCCCAGACGCGACCGGGCCCGGCGAGCCGCGCACAGACGACGGGCGCGACGGGGAGCGAGCCAGCGGCGCCATCGCGCGGCGCGCGGGGCTGGTGGCCGCGGGGACTCTGACCTCGCGCGCTCTGGGGTTCTTGCGGGACGTCGTGCTCGCCGCCGTCTTCCCCAAGGCGGCCACCGACCTGTTCTTCGTGGCGTTCACCATCCCGAACGCGCTGCGGGTGCTCCTCGGCGAGGGCGCCGTGTCCTCGGCCGTCGTGCCCGTGTTCAGCGAGGTGCGCGCCGAGGAGGGCGAGGAGGCGGCCCGTCGCTACTTCGCGAAGCTGACCGGTCTGCTCGGCCTCACCCTGCTCGTGGTCAGCGTGCTCGGCGTGCTCGCCGCGCCCGCCCTCGCCAGCCTCTACGCGACCGGCTACCTCGACGACCCGGAGCGCTTCCAGACCACGGTCGAGCTCACGCGCTGGGTCTTCCCCTACCTGTTCTTCATCGGGCTCGCCGCGCTCGGCATGGGCGGCCTCAACGCGCTGAGGCGCTTCGCGGTCCCCGCGTTCGCGCCCGCGCTGCTCAACGTCGCCCTCATCGCGGCCGCCTTCTTCCTCGTCGGCCCCGCCACCGGGCTCGGCCTGCCGCCGATCGGCGCGCTCGCCCTCGGCGCGCTCGTCGGCGGGGCGCTGCAGGTGATCGCCCAGTGGCCGGCCCAGCGGCGCGCCGGCCTCCTCCGGTGGCCGCGCCTCGATCTGAAGGATCCGCGCGTCAAGAAGACGCTCCGGCTCATGGTGCCGCTCCTGGCCGGGTTCGGTGTCTATCAGCTGAACACGATGCTCGGGCGCAGCTTCGCGACCTTCCTCCCGACGGGGGCGCAGAGCTACATCTACTACGGGCAGCGGGTGGTCGAGATCCCGCAGGGCATGTTCGCCCTCGCGATCGCGGCGGCCGCCCTGCCCACCCTCTCGGATCTCCGCGCGCGCGGCGACGACGTCGAGGTCCGCAGGCTCTTCGGCTACGCGCTCCGGCTGACCCTGTTCCTCGCCATCCCGTCCTCGATCGCGCTCGGCGTGCTGGCGGAGCCCATCGTGGCCGTCGGCTTCGGCCGGGGCGAGTTCGGCCGGACCGAGGTGATCGAGACCGCGGCGTCGCTCCGCTGGCAGGCGGCCGGGGTCTGGGCCATCGCCTCGGTGCGCACGGTGGTGCCGATGTTCTTCGCGTACCAGGACACGCGCAGCCCGGTCATCGCGAGCGCCGCCAACCTGGTCTTCTTCGCCGCGGTCTCCCTCCTCCTGATGGGCCCGTTCGAGCACGTCGGCATCGCGATGGGGCTGAGCGCGGCGGGGGCGGCGCAGCTCCTGGTCCTGCTCGTGCTGCTGCGCCGCCGCGTGGGGCGGCTCGGGTTGCGCGCGGTCGTGGTCGGGGCGGCCCGCATCTCGCTCGCGGCCGCGGCGATGGGCGGCGCGCTGTGGGGCGTCGCGCGCCTCGGCGCCTGGAACCATGGCGCGACCTGGCCGAACGTGGGCGTGCTGGCCTCAGCCATCGCGGCCGGAGTCCTCACGTTCGTCGCCGTCGCGGCCGCGCTCCGGAGCCCGGAGCTGAAGGAGCTGCTCGACGCGGTTCGCCGCCGAGTGAAGCGCTGACAAAGGACGTCATCCACAAGCCGTCACGACATTGGGACAGAAACAGAAGTTTCATATTGGTTCAATTTGACAACCACAGGGTTCTGTCAATATGACGGCGAGTGCACGTGGAGGGCGCACGACAGAGGAGGTCGGCACGCGGAATCCGTCTGGACCGACGGGTGCGCGCGACGCCGACCCAGCGCGACTTCTGGTCGCTGGCCGCGATGCGGCCGGGCGCCGGCAACGAGGTGGTCGCGCTCTCCGTGACGGGCGCGCTCGACGTCGACCGGCTCTCGCGGGTCCTCGACCAGCTGGAGGCGAGGCTCGACGCCTGGAGGACGCGCTTCTTCCTGGAGGAGGACACGCTCGTCGTGGAGGTCGGCCCCCCACGAGGCGCGCGCATGCAGGTGGAGGACGTGTCCGCGGCGGAGCTCGCCGCGCGCGCGGAGGCCCTCGCGAGGGAGCCCTTCGACCTCGCGGCGGGGCGCCCGATCCGCGCGACGCTCCTGCGGGCGGGCGACGAGCGCGCGGAGCTCGTCCTGGTCGCGCACCACGCCATCATCGACGGCAGCAGTCTCTTCGTCTTGCTCCCGCGCGCCATCGGGGCGCTGTACCGAGGCGAGCCCGCAGACCTCGAGCCATTCGCGCCGTGGGCCGAAGCGCAGGAGGAGGCGCGGCGTGGCGCCCCCGGGCAGGCGGCGCGCCGCTTCTGGAACGAGGTCTTGCGGGACGCACCACCTTCGCTCTCGCTCCCGACGGACCGTCCGCGCCCGGCGACGCCCAGCCTGTCGGGGCGACGGATGGGTCGACGCGTGGACGTGGACGTGGACGTGCTGCGCGCCCTGGGCCGTCCGGTCGACTTCGCGCTCACCGCGCTCGCCACCTTGCTGCATCGAATGGCCGACGCGGACGATATGATGGTGGGCGTCACCCACGCGAACCGACGCGCCGAAGGGGCCGAGACCGCCTTCGGCTGCCTCGTCCGCACGCTCCCGCTCCGGGTGTCCCCGGGCGAGGCGTCGACGGTGGGCGAGCTGGCGGCGCAGATCCACACGCGCCGGCGCCGCGCGTTCGAGCACCTGACGGATGTCGACGAGCTCGGAGGGGACGCAGGCGGCCCCGGCCACCGCGTGATCCTGAACTACATGCCCTTCTCCGAGCGCGACGCGGCCGACTTCGGAGAGGGCCTCGGCGTTCGCGGCTGGCGCCCCGACCCGGGCTGGACGAGCACCGACCTCGCCTTCGACGTCATCGAAGAGGCCGACGGACTCCGCTGCGTGCTCGAGTACGACGCGGCGCTGTTCGACGCGGAGACCGCCGACAGCTGGCTCGACGCCTTCGCCACCGCCCTCTCCGCCGTCCCGGCGCACCTCGACGTGGGGCTCGGTGCCCTCCCCCTGCTCGGTCCCGAGGCGCGCGCGGCGCTGGGTCAGCTCGGCCACGGAGGTGGGCCAGCGTCGCGACCCGCGCGGGTCTACGACCTGATGGAGCTCGGGGCGGCGCACGCCGACCGAGCGCCGGCCCTGGTCCGCGAGGATCGCGCGATGGACTACCGGACGCTCTGGCGCCGGGCCGGAGCGCTCGCCGACCGGCTCGGTAGCCTCCCCATGGGCGCGCCGCCGCGGCTCGTCGGGCTCGCGACGCGCGATCCCGTCGACACCCTCGTGGCCCTCGTGGGGATCCTGCGCGCGGGCGCCGCCTACGTGCCGCTCGATCCACACCTCCCGGAAGGCCGGCTCGCTCAGATGCTGGAGGACGCGAGGCCCATCGCGGTGGTGGGAGACACCCCGCGCGAGTACGGGGCGCCGCTGCTGCGCCTCGACGAAGGCGAGTCCGACGGCCCGGGTGAGCGGGGCACCCCGTCGAGCGCCGCCTACGTCATCTTCACCAGCGGCTCGACCGGGCGGCCCAAGGGGGTGGTGGTCGCTCATCAGAACGTCGTGCACCAGATCGAGGCGAGGCAGGCGTTCTACGGCGGACGCCCCGGCGTCACGCTCAGCGCGCACTCTTACGCGTTCGACTCGGCCGTGGCCTGCGTCTTCTGGGCGCTCGTGTCGGGAGATCCGCTGGTGGTGGTGGACGAGAACGAGCGGCGCGACCCGGCGCTGCTCCGGGCCTGCATCGCGCGCCACCGCGTCGAGACCCTCGACGTTCCCCCCGCGCTCTGGGGTGAGGTGATCGCGGGCGGGGTCGAGGGCCTGTCCTCGCTGCGGACGGTGATCGTCGGCGGCGAGGCGCTCCCTCCCGCGCTCGCGCGCCGACACCTCGCGGCCCTCCCGCACGCGCGCCTCGTCAACGAGTATGGCCCAACGGAGACCACGGTGTTCTGCACCGCGCACGAGGTCGAGGAGATCTCGGAGGCGAGCGTCCCGATCGGTCGCCCGATCCACCGCACGCGCTGCCGGATCGTCGATCGCTACGGCGAGCCCGTGCCCCGGGGTGGCCGCGGAGAGCTCTGGATCGGCGGCGCCGGCGTCACGGCCGGGTACCTGCGCGACGACGCGCGCACCCGGGAGCGGTTCCTCGACGATCCGCAGCTGGGGCGCGCCTATCGCACGGGCGACAAGGCCCGCTGGGACACGCGTGGCCGGCTCCGCTTCGAGGGGCGCGTCGACGCGCAGGTCCAGATCCGGGGGCACCGCGTCGAGCCGCAGGAGGTCGTGGCCGCGCTCGAGGCCATCGACGCGGTCTCGCAGGCGCTCGTCCTGCCGATCGACGGGCCCCTCGGGCTGCGCCTCCACGCGTGGGTGGTGCCCGCGCATGGCGCGACCTTCGACCCGGCGTGGCTGCGCGACGCGCTGCGCGCCACCCTGCCCGAGCCGATGATGCCCGCGACGATCGACCGGATCGGGACGCTGCCGCGCGCGGCGTCCGGCAAGGTGGACGCCTCCCAGCTCCCTCCCCCCGAGGCGCCGCGCGCCCACACCGACGACGCCGCGCGCTGGCGCACGGAGCCACGCACCCAGGCGGAGGACGCGATCGCCAAGGTGTTCCGCGACGTGCTCGGACTCCAGCTCCTGGACGTGCACGCGAGCTTCTTCGATCTCGGCGGCACCTCGCTCACCGCCGTGCGCGCGCTCTCTCGGATCCACGACGCGCTCGGCGTGCGCGTGCCGCTGAGCGCCTTCGTGCGTTCGCCCAGCGTGGCCGCCCTGGCCGAGCACCTCCACGGCGAGGGCGTGCTGGCCGAGGAGCCGCTCGTCGTGCGGATCCGAGAGGGTGAGGGGCCCCCGCTGTGGCTGCTGCACCCGGTCGGAGGGCACGTGGTCTACGGCGAAGAGATCGCCAAACGCCTGGACGCGTCCATCCCGCTCTACGGGATCCAGGCGCGAGGGCTGGACGGCCATCAGCCGCCGCTCTCGCGGATGGGCGAGATCGCGTCGCTCTACGTCTCGCTGATCCGCGAAGCGCAGCCCGAGGGCCCGTACTTCATCGCGGGTCCGTCGCAGGGCGGGCTGGCCGCGCTCGAGATCGCCCAGCGGCTCCGCGCGGCGGGACAAGACGTGCGGCTCCTGGCGATGCTCGACTGCTGGGCGCCTGGCTTCCCCCGCAGGACGGGGCTCGGACGCAGGGTGCTCGACCACGCGGCGGCGATGCGAGCGCGCCCCTGGACCGAGCGCCTCGGCTATCTACGCGAGAAGGCGGAGCGGCGCTGGAAGAAGCTGGAGCACGAGGTGTGGCGCTATCGCTACCGCGAGCGCGGCGACGAGGGCGCGATCTACGACACGCTGCTCGAGGTCCAGAGCGCCTACGAGGCCGCGGCGGACGCCTACGAAGTGCGGCCCTATCCCGGCCGCGTCCACGTCTTCCGCGCGCTGCGCGTGCCGGTCAGCCCCGGCCTCCGCTTCGACGATCCCACCTGCGGCTGGGCCGCGTTCGCGCGCGGCGGCGTGGAGGTCATCGACGTCGACGCCGAGCACAAGGACATGCTCGACCCGCCCCACGTCGAGCGGGTGGCCGAGGCGTTCGAGAGGCTCGTCACCACCCTGCGCGGCTGACCCCGCGCAAGCGTGGTAGAGCTGGGCGATGGAGGTCCTCGACGCATCGTTCGTCGCCGCGGCGACTCGCCAAGAAGCGCTCCCCGCGCCCGCGTTCGCCGAGATCGCGTTCGCGGGTCGCTCGAACGTCGGCAAGTCGAGCCTGATCAACAAGCTCGTCGGGCGTCGAAAGCTCGTCCGCACCAGCTCCACCCCGGGCGCCACGCGCGGGCTCGCGCTCTTCCGCGCGCGGCTCCGGCTGGACGAGGACGAGGCGCTGCTCGACCTCGTGGATCTCCCTGGCTACGGCTACGCGAAGCGCAGCAAGACCGAGCGGCGCTCGTGGGGCCCGATGATCGAGAGCTTCCTGACCGATCGCGTCGGGCTGCGCGCGGTCGTGGTCATCATGGACATCCGGCGCGGGCCCGAGGACGACGACGCGCAGCTCCTCGAGTTCCTGGCCCACATCGGCGTGCCCGCCATCCTCGTGGCCACCAAGCTCGACAAGCTCCCGGCGAACAAGCGCAAGCCGGAGCTGGCCAAGCTCAAGGGCGTGCTCGGCCAGAAGCCGGTCGGGTTCTCCGCCGTGAGCGGGGACGGAGTCGACGCGCTCTGGACGCGCATCCTCTACGCGGCGTCCATCCTCGGCCCCACCCTCGAAGGCGCGCCCCGCGAAGACGAGCCTCAGCGAGACGCGTAGGCGCGGCCGCCCGAGCCGTGCATGTAGGTGCGGATGGTCTCGGGGACGCGGAGCATCCAGTCGTGGATCTCCCCGCGCACGAGGCCGCCCAGCATGCCGCCGCCCGGATCGGCCATGACGCCGAAGCTCACGAGCGATCGATCTTCGTCGTCCTCGAAGGGCGCCACGGAGAGGAAGCCCCACGCGGCCCGCAGATCGTTGGGGCGCTGCCGATCGAGCCGGAACGTGATGTCGCGCCGGTCGTGGTCGTAGCGCATGCGCAGGTGGTAGCTCGCGCTGGTGAAGCCCATCGCGTGGCGGAAGCGCACGGTGCGCTGCCCCGGGGCGTGAGAGACGACGCGCGCGGACTCGACCGCGGGCAGCATGCGGCGGTAGCTCGCCTCGTCACACATCGCGCGCCAGGTCACCTCGACCGGCTGATCGACGACCTGCCAGCTGTTGCCGCCGATGAGCCGGAGTTGCCCGCGGCGGCGCTGGCTGCGGCGCACCACGAGCCGCCCGTCGGCGAGGCGCTGACGCTCGTCGGCGCTGAAACCCTCGGCCTGCTGCGCGCCCGAACGGGAGAGCAGGCCCGGCGAGACCAGCACGGCCCCGAGCGCGAAGAGCGCGCCCATCGCCAGGACCGAGGTCCGGACGAAGCCGCTGCGCCGTAGATGCGTGCTCATCCCTTCGGCAAGCATGTCATGTGCGGATGCTCCATGCACGGCGAGCCTCTGGCAGGCTGCTGCCGCAGCAGCCTGCCACCCTTGCCCCTGCCCTTGCCCGTGCCCATGCCCGCGGCTTCCTGGCAAGATCAGGCGCGCCAAAGAGGCAGAAGCCTCCTACCGACGCGGCGGACGACCCGGGTACCACGGATGAAACGGTCCGCGGTCTTCGCAGCGGGGGCGCTCGCGCGGGTTGCAGTACACGCGCACGTGGAAGTGGTTGTCGTGGGGATGGCCGCTCGGCTGGCCCATCACGCGTGACGCCCGGTCGAGCAGCACCCGCGGCGCGCCCCGTCGGCGGCCTTCGCGGAGCAGCCGGCGGCGCAGCGCGTTCGAGACGAAGATGTGCTGCACGCGGGCGTCGCCGTCGGCCACCAGCTTCGCGACCAGCTCCCAGTTCCGGGCGTCGTCGAAGCGGAGCATCGCGTTCGGGCCGCGCCCGACCCCATCGGCGCCGAAGCGGGCGAAGGCGAACGCGTCGTAGGGGCGGCCGTTCGCGTCGGTCATGTAGAAGCCGATGTCGACGTCACGCCCCGACTGGTGGCTGCGGTGGCCATCGATGTGTCCGCCTTCGCGGGCGCTGATCTCGCCGATCGACAGCTTCGCGCCCGGGAGGCGCTGCTCGACCCGGGCCGCCGCGCGCTCGAGGAGCTGCACGAGCTGCCACGTGCCCCAGTGGTTGCCGGCCTCTGCGTATTCGCCGACGTACCGCACGCGCGCGCTCTCGCGGAGCTTCACGCCTCGCGCCAGGCGGCCGCGCCAGGCCAGGCCGATCGAGCGGCTCCGGTGCGCGCGCGGGCTCCTCGCCTCGCGTCCCCCCTCGCCCCGCGGGGTCGCCGAAGCGACCGAAGCGAGCGAAGCCACGGAGAGGAGCACGAGCAGGACGGCGAAGCGGCGCATGGCTCCCATCTCCCGGACGGAGGGCCCTGGGGGCAAGAAATCCGCAAGTCGGCGCTGAAAACATCCGCTGTCGTGGCGCGAGCGGTCGCGGGTGCCCTACCCTGTCTTCGTGAACCGTGCGCCGATCTCGCCGATCGGGGCGGCCTTCGCGGTCTTGGCTTGTTGGTCTCTCGCGTGCGGGTCCCCCACCCCGCCGCCGCCCGTCGACGCGGGCAGCGGGGAGGACGCGTTCACCCCGCCGCCCACTCCAGACGCGGGGCCGGCGTACGTGCGGAGGCCGCCGCCGGACGCGGTCACCGTCGCCGAGCTCGCGGGCGTCGAGGTCGAGGTGCCGGACGCCCTCTTCGATCATCTGCCCGACCGCATGGGCGGTGGCGTGTGCCCCCTCGATCTCGACGGGGTGCCGCCGATGGATCTCGCCTTCGCGCTGCGGACCGGGGTGAGGCTCTACGCGGCGTCCGCGCCGCTGGCGTACGTCGACGTGACCGAGGCGTACGCGCTCGACGCGGACAGCGCGATGGGCTGCCTCGCCTTCGACGCCGAGGGGGACGGGGACACGGACCTCCTGGTGACGGACCGCGGCGCGATCCGGCTCTTCGAGCGAGAGGGAGGCGGCTTCACGGAGCACACCGAGCGGCTCGGGCTGACCCTGGACCCGCGCGACGTCTACACCTCGGCCGCCGCGGGCGACGTGGACGGAGACGGCGACATCGACCTGCTCGTCGCGGGCAACATCCGCTACGACACCGCGAACTTCGACGCGCTCTGCGAGCCCTACTGCGGCAGCATGCTCACCATTCACGACGCCATCCCGAACCTGCTGCTGGCGCGGGACGGGGACGGCTACGAGGACGTGACCTGGGAGCTGGCCCCCGAGCTGACGGTGGCGGAGATGACGCTCGTCGTCGCGATCACCGACCTGAACGGCGACGACGCCGTCGACCTCTACGTGGGCAATGATCTGGGCGGGACGTACCACGACCGCGCGTTGAGCCGGGAGGCGGACGGCGTCTACCGCGACCACTACCTCCGCATCGGGCTCGGCCACGACGCGCGCGGCTTCGGCAACTGCACGATGGGGTTCTCGAGCGCCGACGTGGACGGCGACGGTCGGATCGACCACGTCGTGACGAGCTTCGCCAACGACCCGACCACGCTCTTCCTGTGCGGCGACGACGGCTGGTGCGAGCCGCAGCGCGCCGAGGTCTCGGGCACCGACGCCACCCGCGCCTCCTTCCGGTGGGGCGCGATGCTCGTCGACCTCGATCTCGACGGCCGCCCGGAGCTCTTCGAGGCCACGGGCCACATCTTCAGCGACGCGGAGCTCGAGAGCTCGGGGGAGCTGCGCGACCAGCCCGCGAACCTGATGTGGAACGTCGATGGCGCCTTCGAGCCCGTCGAGGCGAGCGCGGAGGACGGACGCGCCACGCCCCGGAGCACGCGCGGCGTCGCCTACACCGACGTCGATCTCGACGGCCGGCCGGACGTGGTGCTCGCCCCCGCGGTCGGGCGGCCGGCGATCCTGCGGAACACCTGGGAGTCCGCGGGCCGGGCCCTGTGGGTGAGCCTCCGAGGCCGCGCGCCCAACGCCGACGCGCTCGGCGCGCGCGTGCGAGTGCACACCTCGGAGGGGGTGCTGGTCCAGGATCGCCGCGCGGGTGAGGGCTACCTCGGGAGCTTCGATCCGCGGCTCGTCTTCGGGGTCCCGCGCGGGCGCCCGGTCGACGTCGAGGTGCGGTGGCCGAGCGGAGAGACCTCCTGGACGCGCGACGTGCGAGGAGGCGACGTGACGATCCGCGAGTGATCGCCACGTCGCCGCGCTTCTACGCCACCGCGATCGTCAGCCTGGACTCCTCTCGCTGGCGCGCCCGCGAGCGACGCGCGTGCGGGAGCCAGCCCAGCCGCTCGAGGCGCCACCAGAACAAGATCGCCGCGGCGGAGATCTCGAAGCAGAGGCCGATCCAGCCGCCGAGCGCCCCGAGGCCGAGCACGCTCCCGAGCAGCCACGCGGCCGGAGGCGTGCACACCCACGCGGCCACGATGCCGATCAGGGCGGGGTAGCGCACGTCCCCCGTCCCGCGGAGCACGCCCCGCGCGATCACCGCCGCGCCGTCCGCGATCTGGAAGAGCGCGCCCGCCCAGAGCAAGCCGACGGTGACGGCCCGAAGCGCGGGATCCTCGGTGAAGACGGAGGCGATGAACGGCGCGCCGACGACGAGCCCCACCGTGCAAGCCGTCATGTAGACGAGCCCGACGGTGCCCGCGAGCCTCGCGACCCGCCTGACGAGACGCACCTCGCCCGCGCCGACCGCGTGCCCGGTGAGCACGCCCGCCGCCTCCGCCAGCGCCACCGTGGGCAAGAAGCAGAAGTGCACGACCTGCAGCGCGATCTGATGCGCCGCGAGCTGAAGCTCACCCGTGGTCGAGATGATCGTGGTCAGCAGCGCGAACGAGCCCACCTCGAGCCAGAACTGGAGCGCGGTGGGCAGGCCGACCGTCCACAGCGCGCGGAGATCCGCGACGCGCACGGGCGAGAGGGTCCACGGCACGCGGAGCGCGAGGACCGACAGCTCCACCGAGTGCCCCACCAGGGTCGACCAGGCGGCGCCCGCCACCCCCCAGCCGAGGTGCACGATGAGCACGTAGTCGAGCGCGACGTTGACGAGGTTGCCCGCGATCGAGGCGACCATCGGTTTGCGCGTGTCGCCGAGCCCGTAGCGGTGCTCGCGGAGCGCGACGTAGGTCAGCACGATCGGCGCCGCGAGCATGCGGATCGCGAGGTAGGTCTCGGCCGCGTCCGCCGCCGCCAGGCTCGCGGTCAGGTGGTGCAGCTGGCCCGCGACGAGTCGACCGACGCCGAGCATCACCACGCCGAGCGCGACGGCGAAGACGAGCCCGCCGCTCAGCCAGGTCGCGGCGCGCCCGGGACGGCCCGCGCCCACCGCCTGGCTCGCGAGGATCTTCACGCCCCGCATCAGCCCGAACCCGAAGCACATGATCGTGAAGGCGGCGACGCCGCCCAGCCCGACGCCCGCGAGCGCCGACGCCCCGAGCCGACCGACGAAGAGCGTGTCGGAGAGCGTCATGACGCTGTAGCTCAGCGTCGAGACGACGATCGGCCACGCCAGCCGCATCAGCTCGGGGAAGGGTCTGTGCCTCCATTGCGAGGTTCCGCTCGGTGTCGCGCTCTCCACGACGTCCTCCAGGGCTCTGCCGCGATCGGCTCGAAAGAAAGAAAAAGAAGCGAACGAGAGAGAAGAAGAAGAAAAAACGAAAAAGGCCGCGGGACGAATCCCACGGCCTCTCCGAGCGCTCTGATGACGCGACTATCGATCGCGTCGATCGTCGAGGGCTCCAGCGCAGGCCGCGGGCGCGCAGCTCCGACCGTCTGCCGGGAGACAGACATTGGAGCTGACGTGCATGGACTCGCGGCGCTTCATGGAGATCACCTCGGACTCTCTTCGTGCATGAACGGGGCGCGCGACGCGGTCAAGCGAGAACGCCTCTCAGCGCGCTATCGGGAGACGCCGAAGTCGCGTCGGAACTCGAGGCACTGACGCGAGCCGCGCTCGAACTCGCGGCAGGTCGTGCCGCGGATCTCGTAGATCTGACACGCGTTGACGCTCTCGGGGGTGCCGAGGTGCACGCAGGTTCCGTCCGCGTGGGTGGCGAAGGCGCGCTCCCCGAAATGGCCGGGCTGGGTGGCCTGGACGAGGTCCTCGCGGCCGAGCCGACGCCATCGCACGAGATCGTCCGCGGGCACGAGGATGCGTCCGTCGTGACCCGTGCGGCAGCAGGCGCCGCAGGTGAGACAGTCGAGCTCGACCGGCTCGCTCACGCCTGGGGCTTCAGGTGTCGCTCGAGCAGATCGAGCCGGTCGTTGCCGAAGAACAGCCGCTCACCGACGAAGAACGACGGCGAGCCGAAGGCGCCGCGATCGACCGCCTCCTGGGTGACGTCCTTCAGCTTCTGCTTCAGCTCGTCCTCTCCGACGCGGCGCATGAGCTTCCCCGCGTCCCCGCCCGCGCGGTTGACGCGGAAGGCCAGCTCGTCCCCGTCGGACATGTCGGCGCGCTCCACCCACATGCCGTCCATGAAGACGCGGGCGAGCTTCTGCATCGCCTCCTGCCCGTGCAGCTCCTCCGCCGCGGTCAGCGCCCGCTGGGCCGAGAGCGTGTTGACGGGGAAGTGCGGGTTCATGTGGAACGGCACCCCGTAGCGCTCCGCCCAGAGCGACAGGTCCGAGAGCATCCACTTGCCCTTGGCGGCCACCCGCGCGGGTGGCGCGTTCCCCGTCAGCTGGAAGACCCCGCCCAGGAGCATCGGCTTCCACACGACGGTGGCCCCCGTGCGCTCCACCAGCCCGTCGATCTGGGTGGCGGCGAGGTAGGTGTAGGGGCTGCCGACGTCGAAGTAGAAGTCGACCGTGGAGGACTCGCTCATGTCACCTCTGACCAGGGACTCGCCTGGGAAACGGGGCGGGGCGTCGAAGAATCCGGGCGGGTGAAGGGTTGCAGCCCGGAGACATACGGTTTAGCAGCTTGGAGCGCCCATGAAATATCTCTGCGTCCACTGCGACAAGACGTTCGAGCACGATGACGAGGACGCGAAGCCGCGTTGCCCGGAGTGCTTGCGCAAGAACGGCCTCGAGCCGGTGGCCGAGCCGAAGAAGGGCGCGGCGCAGCGCCCCACGTGGCTGCCGTGGGCGGCCGCGGGCGGCGTGCTCGTGGCGGCCGCGATCGGCTACGCCTGGTGGCAGAGTCAGGCCGCCGACGCGGTCGGCGAGGAGGTGCCCCTCGCGCCGCTCGACCGCTCCGCCGCGCTCGGGCACCTGCGCCGGCTCGGCATCGACGCCCGCCAGCTCAACACGATGCTCGTGCCGAGCGACGCGGTGGAGGCCTGGGCGGAGGCCGAGGCGGGGGACGAGAGCGGCGCCCAGGCGAAGGCCGCCGCGCTCCAGGAGGCGATCCGGGCGCGCGCCGAGGCCGGCTCGTTCCAGCGGTGGTCGTTCGGGGTCCCACGCGACACGCCGATCTCCCCGCCCGAGACCGTGCTCGAGCGCATCGGCGAAGAGGACGGCCATCACCACCTCTACCCGCTGGAGGTCGCGTCGCTGATGGCGAGCGGCCTGCGCGCCCTCGACGTCGACGCCATGGTGGCCGAGGCGGTGCGCTTCCCCGGGGACCGCACGCCGCCCGACCCGTCGGGGCAGCTCGGCTACTACGTGGTGGCCGTGTACGACGGCGAGGCCGGCGAAGGAGAGCCCACCGTCTACGACCCCTACCAGGGTCGCGAGGTCGCGCCGGAGGAGCTGCGCGTGCTCGACGACACCCAGGCGATCGGCGCCGCGCTCGCGACGCGCGCGCTCTACCTGCTCTCGCGGGAGAGCGACCCGGAGCGCGCGATGGAGGGCGCGTCGCAGGCCACGCGCCTCGATCCCCGCTCGCCCTCGAGCCGCGCGGTGCTCGGCGCGGTGCTGCTCGCGGGGGGCCAGGGCGAGCGCGGGCTCGACGAGCTGGTGGCGGCCAAGCAGCTGCGCGCCGACGCGCCGCGCCGCAACCTGCTCGCGGGCGTGCATCTGCAGCTGGGGGAGCTCGACGCGGCCTCCCGCGAGATCTCGGCCGCGCTCGAGGAGTACCCCGACTTCGCGCCGGGCCGCGCGACGCTGGCCGCGATCCACCTGACGCAGCAGGAGACGGACCTCGCGCTCACCGAGCTCGAAGAGGCGGAGCGCATCGACCCGCAGCTCCACATCCTCGACCAGCTCTGGGCGGGCTACTTCGCCACGATCGGCGATCTCGACCGCGCGGTGGAGCGGGCGCAGCGCGCGGTGGAGCGCAACCCCGACATCCAGACCCGGCTCATGGCCGCGCGCGTCTACCGACAGGCGTCCCGCTACACGCTGATGCGCCAGGAGGCCCACGCGGTGATGGACCGCACCCCTCCGCAGCGTCACGACGAGATGCGGCAGCTCATCCAGCGCATGCTCGGTCCCACCGCGCTCGAGCCGGTCGACGACCCGGCCGACTGGGCCGACGAGCCGCTCGACGACGAGGAGCTGGACGACGATCTGGAGCTCGGGGACGACGGGCTGGAGCTCGAGTCGCCGCTCCTGGGTGACGACGACGGCCTGCAGCTCGGCGGCGGTGGCGGCCCGAGCTTGCTCGGCGACGAGGACCGACTCGGCGGCGGGGGTGGCGGCCTCCAGCTGGGCGGCGGCGGCGGCGGCCTCCAGCTGGGCGGCGGCGGCGGCGGAGGCGGAGGCCTGCGCCTCAACCTGAACGAGTGATCGCCTGGCCGCTCCCGGTGTACTGTCCGTCCGGGGACCCATCATGAGCGACGATCCGAACCTGAACCTCGGCGTGGGCGGCGGTCAGCCTCCCTTCCTCCAGCGCGGCCCCTCCCTCGAGGAGGAAGAGAAGGCGATGCGCAAGGGCAACACCGGCGTGCTCATCGGGGGCGCGGTCGCGGCCCTGCTCGCCGTCGTGGGCCTCGCGGTGCTGCTGTTGAGCGGCGACGACGGCGGCGAGTACCGCGCGATCGGCCAGCAGATCAACGGCATGAAGACCGAGCACTTCGACGGCTTCTGGACGTGCGCCCTCCCCGGCGAGGCGCTCTCCGGGCTGCGGAGCGACCAGGATCTGCGCTACGCGATCACCAAGCGCGCGCGCAGCAACCCGAGGCGCTACGCCGAGCACGTGCGGCAGGACTGCATGGTGAAGCTCAACGAGCACGGGCCCGCGCTGCAGCAGCTCATCCCGCCGCCGGACCTCGCCGACCAGCTGGTGTCGCTCGAGACCGCGCTGAACGACCTGCGGACCGGCTGGACCGAGTACCTGGGCGAGATCGAGAGCGCCGAGGGCTACGAAGAGGACACGTACCGCACCGAGATGAACAAGATCGCCAAGGGCTGGTACGACTACCGGAACGTGCACGGCGACCTGAACGACGCGATCCGCGAGAAGATCCAGTAGCGACTCGCGACGCGCCCATGTCTCGCCTTCGCGCGCCGGATCTCCTCGCGCTCCTCGCCGCGGCCGCGCTGATCGGCTGCGGCCCGAGCGCGCCCCCGGACGACCCCACCGACGTCGCGCACGGTCGCGACGATGAGGCCATCGACCGCGAGCCAACCGAGCGGGCCGATCTGCGGGCGCTCGGACCGACGGCGCGCTTCTCGGACCTCGCCGGGGCGGCGCGTCAGCTCGACGATCTGCGGGACCAGGAGTCCGACCGGGGCTGCCTGCTCGCGCGCGGATGGCGCCTCGAGGCCGACCTCGCCGTCGCCGTGCGGCCCCTCCCCACGCCGCCCGACGATCTCGACGCGCGGCTCGCCGAGGATCCGGGCCCCGTCACCGTGCTCAGCCGCTGGGGCGCGTACGGCTCGGGTGATCCCTCGCATCTCTCGTCGAGCTCGGTCACCGCGACCCTCCCCCCTCGCCGCGAGCCCGCGGTGCTGTGGGTGGTGACCGACCAGGGAGTCTACGTCCGCTCGACCGAGGGGGCGGCGACCGCGAACGGGCCGCGCGGCGCGGAGGAGGCGGCGTCTGCGCTGGGGGATCCGGCCGCGGTCGGCGCGCTCTTCGTGACCGCGGAGGCGGGCGTCTCGCTCGAGCGCCTGAGCGAGGTGCTCTCCCGGATCCCGTCCGCGCTCGCGGGGCGGGTCGGGCTCGCGGTGACGCTCGCGGAGGGCACGCGCCTGCCCGACCGTCCGGCGCCCGAGCCTCCGCGCGACGACGCGCATTGCCCCGACGGGCTGCCGTCGCTGCCCGAAGACGCGCCGGTCGGCCAGCTCCGCCCTCAGGCCATCGTGGGGAGCCTCGGGCCCCTCCGGCAGGCCGCCGCGAGCTGCGTGAGCGCGGCCGAGGGCGCGGGCGCCGGCGGCGGTCGGGTCAGCCTCGCGATCCGGATCGGGCCGGACGGGATCGTCCAGGAGGCGTGCGCTGTCGAGGACTCGACGGACGACGCCACGCTGCGCGCCTGCCTCGCGCGCGCCGCGCGGACGACGGCGTTCCCGGCGCCCGATCCCTCCGGGTCCGTAGACGTGCAGCTCCCGCTCGCGCTCGTCCCGCCCGAGTCGCAGCGCCAGCGTCCGCTCTGCGCGGATTGAGATCTACGCCGACGGATCGACGCAGCCCTGGCGCGCGGGCGCATCTCCTTCGCGAGCCCGGCGCTCAGGGGCGCTCAGGAGGCGCGCGCCTCTGCGGCCCGGTGCACGTGCACCACCTCGAGCCCGCGCGCGTCGGCCTCGTGCGCGGCGCGACCGGCCATGCCGATCGCGATGTCCGCGCTGCCCTCGTCGATGTCGCTCTCCGGCACGAAGGTGAAGATGTCGGGATCGTGGCTCGCCACCACCCAGCCCGGCCCTTCGTCGACGCGGATCACCGAAGCGTCGCCCGCGGCCGAGCCGGGGCGGCGGTTCTCGTCGGCCTCGAGCTTCATGCGCGCGTACCCGCCGAGATCGCGGACGGCCGAATCCGGCGCCACCACCACGGTGCCGTGCTCGAAGAGGACCCAGCTGCGCTCGTGCTTCAGGAAGCGGGAGAGCGCGCGGACGAGGCTGTCTCGGGGAATGGTCATGCGGCAGGAGCGTGCAAGCGCGGGGCCGGGCGGCGGCGCACGGGCCTCGGAGGCGCTCGGACGTGCCAGCGGACCACGCCGAGGCAGCGCGCCTCGGTGTGCCTTCGTCCCGGCGAGCTCGACCTCACTCGGAGACCTCACTCGGTCACCTGGCTCGCGAACCCGAGCGCCAGGTGATCGACCAGGGCGCGGACCTTGGCCGGCGCGCGTCGCCCGGGTCCGTAGAGCGCCCAGTAGCTGGCGGTGGGCAGGGTCCGCCCCCGCTCGACGCGCACGAGCCGCCCCGCGCGCAGGTCGCGCGCGACGAGCAGCTCGCTCAGGACGCCCACCGCGCGGCCGCTCAGGATCACGCGCCGCATGGCCAGGTAGTCGTTCACCCTGAAGCGACGCGAGGCCCGTGGCTCGCCCGGGAAGGCCTCGCGCACCGTCCCGTCGGGCATCGAGAAATCCACCAGCGGGATGGGGGACGAGCCGTCGAGGGCGGCGGCGCGCTCCGGCGTGGCGACCGCGACGATGCGACAGCGAGCCAGCCGACGCGCGCTGAGATCCGAGTCCGGCAGCTCGCGCCCGGCCCGGATCGCCACGTCGACGTTCTCCGTCGAGAAGCGCACGAGGTCGTCGCTGAGCGCGAGCTCCACCGACACCTGAGGGTGGCGATCGAGGAACGCGCCGAGCATCTCCGCGACGCAGACCTCGCCGAGGGCGCGCGGCGCCGACACGCGCAGCGTGCCGCGAATGGTCCCGCTGGACGCCTCGACCGCCCGCTCGCCTTCGTCCAGCGCCGCCGCCGCCGCCGCCGCGAAGGCCCGATACTCGAGCCCGGCCTCCGTGAGACGCAGGGCGCGCTGATCCCGGACGAAGAGCGGAGCGCCGAGATGCGCCTCGAGCCTCGCGACGGCGCGGCTCACCGTCGACTTGGTGACCTCGAGGCGATGAGCGGCTTGCCGGAACGAGCCCGCGCTCGCCACCGCGAGGAAGACGTCGACGTCAGAGAAGCGCGCCATCGCCAATGTCCTGCATACGGCTCATGTCCCGCATGCGGGCCATACTGTCCCAAACTCGTCCCTTGAGCTAGACCCCTCGGAGGCGCAGGCTCCGACTCGGCCGAAGGTGGCCGGGAAGGAGCCGACATGACGACGAGAGTCCTTGTCTCGGGCGCGACCGGAAACGTGGGAGGGGCGGCGGCGCGAAGCCTCCTCGAGCGAGGTCACGCCGTGCGCGCGCTCGTCCGAGACCCCGAGAAGCCCGGAGCGCGGGCGCTCGCAGACGCGGGCGCGGAGCTCTTCCGAGGCGACTTCTCGGATCGGGCTGCGTGCGTCGACGCGGCGCGTGACATGGACGCGGTGATCGTCGTGACGAGCCCCGCGGCCGGCGTCGACGTCGAGATCGAGCTGGGCCGCGCGATGTGCGAGTCCGCGGCGAAGGCGGGCGCGGGTCACGTCATCCTCTCCTCGGTGGCCGACGCGCAGAACGCCACGGGCATCCCGCACTTCGACAGCAAGGCGGCCATCGAGACCCACCTGCAGACCCTCGGGGTGCCGTGGACCGCGGTGGCGCCGGTGTTCTTCTACGAGAACGTGCTCTTCCCGTGGAACGTCGCGGCGCTGCGGGACGGCGAGTACCGTCAGGCGCTGGCGTCCGATGTGCCGCTGAAGATGATCGGCCTCGACACCATCGGCGCCTTCTTCGCGCACGCCGTCGAGCGGCGGCAGGCGCACGCTGGACGGCACGTCGACATCGCGGCCGACGCGCTCACCGGCCCGCAGGTCGCCGCCGCGCTGAGCCAGGCGACGGGCCGGCCGGTGCGGTACGTCGCGCAGGACCTCGAGGAGGTTCGGGACCAGTTCGAGGAGATGGCCGTGATGTACGAGTGGTTCCGGGACGTGGGCTTCAGCGCGGACATCCCCGCCCTGCGCGCGGCCTACCCCGAGCTCGCGTGGACCTCGTTCGCCGACTGGGCCCGTTCGGTGGACTGGGACGCCGCGCTGCGCCTCGGAGGCCCGTCATGATCGACATCCGCAAGGTGGATCACGTGGGCATCCGCGTCCGGGACAAGGCGCGCTCCGTCGCGTTCTACGAGGCGCTCGGCTTCGTGACCCTCGCCGACGGCGGCTTCGAGCAGGGGCACCCCATCATCATGGAGCACCCGAGCGGCGTGGTGCTCAACCTCCTCGGCCCGGCCACGGGCGAGCCCGGCCCCAACGTCCTGATGGACGTGGAGACGAAGCATCCGGGCTACACCCACGTCTCCTTCCGCGTCGGGTCGCTGGCCGCGGTCCGCGCGTTCCTGGAGGCGCGCGAGATCCCCATCACGGGTCAGTTCTCGTTCGGGGATCTGAGCGCCATCTTCATTCGCGACCCGGACGGGAGCGTGATCGAGCTCGACGAGTACGCCGGCGAGGAGCCGACGACCCGCGCGAAGCCCGACGACGACTTCGCCGCCTATCGCGACCACGAGTGACGGCGCGCTCTCTGCCGATTTCTTCGCCTCGGAGGAGCCGCCCCCTACGCTGCTCCGATGGCCCTCCTCCTCCCTCATCGCCGCCGGGGCTGCATCCGGCGTGGCTGGTCCACGGCGTGTGAAGCGGTGCGCCTCGACGGCTTCGTGCGCGTCAGCGACCGCATCGTCGATCTGTCTCACCGCGGCGCGTCGCTCATCGCGGACGGCCTGGTGCGCGAAGGGGACGAGATCGTCCTGACGTTCCGCGCGCCGCGATCGCGCGCGTGGATCGACGCCCTGGCGGAGGTGCGCCGGGTCGAGCGCGACGGCACCTTCGGCGTCCGCTTCACCGAGCTCGAGTGGGAGGCCCGCGCCGCGCTCTTCGTCGAGCTGGCCGGGGTCCCGCCTCGCGTGCCGAGGGCGCGCATCCTCCCCGACTACGCGGCCTCCGTGCGCCGCATCGCCGCCTCTTCTCGCGCGAGGCTGTGAGCGCGTCCATCATGGGCCGATGAGGTGGACGACCCCGCTGGCGTGGGCGCTCGCGCTCGCTGGCTGCGGCGCCCCGCTGGACGTCCCACCCGAGGGCGGCATGGACGGTGGCATGGACGCCTCCCGCGCCCGCGAGGCCGGGATCGACTTCGACGCCGCCGCCTGCGAGCGCGACGCGCGCTGCCTCCCGCCGCTCGGCCCTCCGCCCGTCGCGGGCTGCAACCCCGAGCTCGGCGTCGAGTGCGACGGGGACTGGACGGGCTCGGACCCGCGCACGGGCGAGCTGTATTGCGATCCCGCGTGCGCGGCGGCGGAGTGCTGCGCACCGCGAGACGGGCGGTTCCAGTGCGTGGCGCGCGGCGCCGACGGCGCGTGTCCCGCCGCGGACGTGTTCGTCGACGCCCGCGTGATCGATGGGCTCTACACCATCGAGGAGCAGACCTTCGCCGAGTCCGACTGCGCGATCGCGGAGGGGTGCGTGGGAGGCTCGCGCGGCCGGCGGCTCCTGCGCTTCGAGGTCGCGACGCCGAACCACGGGGACGCCGACGTCTTCCTCGGCGCGGCGCCCGAGCTGGGGGTGAGCACGCCCCTGTTCGAGTGGAGCGCGTGCCACGCGCATCACCACTTCCCCGGCTACGCCGACTACGAGCTGCTCACCGCCGACGGCTGCTGCGCGGTGGTGCGTGGACGAAAGCAGTCTTTCTGTCTCACGGATCTCCTGCGCGATCGACCGGACATGGGCGCCGAGGAGCCCGCCTACGACTGCGGCTACCAGGGGATCCAGCGCGGCTGGCGCGACGTCTACGCGGCCGGGCTCGACTGCCAGTGGCTCGACATCACGGGCGTCCCGTCGGGCGAGTACGTGCTGCGCGTTCGGCTCAACACCGATCACGCGCTGCTCGAGTCGGACTACCAGAACAACGAGGCCCTCGTCCCCGTCACGATCCCTTGAGGTCTCGCGACAGCGGGACTCAGGAGAAGAGGTCGTCGATGTCGGCCTTGGTCAGGCCCTTGAGCGGTGTCGACTCCGTGGTCAGCACGTTGCTCACCAGCTCGCGCTTCTTCGCGCTCAGCTTGAGGATCTTCTCCTCCACCGAGTCGCGCGCGATGAGCTTGTAGACCGTGACCACCCGCGTCTGCCCGATGCGGTGCGCGCGGTCCGTCGCCTGATCCTCGACCGCCGGGTTCCACCACGGATCGAAGTGCACGACCGTGTCGGCGCCCGTGAGGTTGAGGCCCGTGCCGCCCGCCTTCAGCGAGATGAGGAAGGCGTTGTAGCTCTCGTCCTCGTTGAAGCGATCGACGCGGTCCTGGCGGTCCTTGGTGGAGCCGTCGAGGTACTCGTACTTCACGCCGAGCCCGTCGAGCATCTCGCGGATGTGCCCGAGCATGGTCACGAACTGGCTGAAGATCAGCAGCCGGTGACCGCCCGCGACCGCCTCTTGCACGATCTCCTCGAGCGCCTGGAGCTTGCCGCTCGTCTCGTCGCTCCACTCGCCGCTCAGCTTGGTCAGCCGCGGATCGCAGGCCACCTGTCGCATGCGGGTCAGCGCGGCGAGGATCTGGATCTGCGCCTTGGCCACGCCCTGCTTCTGCACGGCGCTCATGACGCTGTCCCGGACCTCCTTGAGCATCTGCTTGTAGAGCTTGCTCTGCTCGTCGGCCATCGGGACGACGATCTCCTGCTCGATCTTCTCGGGCAGCTCCGGCGCGACCTCGATCTTGGTCCGACGCATCACCAGCGGGTGGATGATGGTGCGGAGCTTCTGCGCGGTCTCCATGTCGCCTCGCTCGATGGGGCGCGAGTAGCGCTCCTCGAACGACTTGAGCGTGCCGAGCAGGCCGGGGGAGACGAAGTCGATGATCGACCAGATCTCGCTCAGACGGTTCTCGATCGGCGTGCCGGTCAGCGCGAGCCGACGCTCGCTCGGGAGCGCCTTGGCCGCCCGCGCGGTCGCGCTCATCGGGTTCTTGATGTGCTGCGCCTCGTCGAGCACGACGTAGCGGAGGTCGAGCGCGTGCAGCAGCTCCTCGTCGCGACGCAAGAGCGCGTAGCTGGTGATCATGATGTCGGCGTCGTCGAGCTCGAACCGCTTGTCGTGCCGATCGGCGCCCTGCCAGACGACGGTCCGCAGCGCGGGCGCGAACTTCTGGATCTCGCGCTCCCAGTTGGGCACGACGGAGGTCGGCGCGATGACGAGGTTGAGCTTGCGCTTCTTCTGCTTGTTCTTGACCCAGAGCAGCAGCGCGATGGTCTGCAGCGTCTTTCCGAGGCCCATGTCGTCGGCGAGGATGCCGCCCGTGCCCAGGTCGTGGAGGAAGACGAGCCACGAGAAGCCGCGCTTCTGGTAGTCGCGGAACTTCTTCACCTTGAGGTTGCGCGGCTTCGCGATCGCCGGGATCTGGTCGACGTTCCCGAGCTTGCCGAAGAGCTCCTTGGCGCCCGCGCTGATCTTCGCGTCGCCGACGAGCTTCATCAGGTCCTGCACGCGCCCGGCCTGCGACAGCGGCAGCTTGGACGGGTCGGCGCCCGTGCCGGCGTAGATCTCGGCCATGCGCTCGAGGATCTCGGCGACGTCCTCTTCCTTGACCGGGGCGTAGCTGCCGTCGCTGAGCTTCACGAGGTTGCGTCCGTGCTCGAGGCAGGCGCGCAGCTCGTCGGTGTCCACCGCGACGCCCGCGGTGCTGAACGTCATCTCGAGGCTGAGCCAGTCGACCCCGCTCGAGACGCGCATCTGCGGCGTGACGCTGGTCTTGCGCACGGTGACCTTCGCGAGGTCGTCCGGCACGCGCTTGTCCCACTCGTCGGGCAGCTCGGCGATGCCGTGCGTCCAGAAGTCGACCGCGTCGTCCCCGGTCGCGACCAGGCCCTCCTTGGCCTCGTCCGGCTCGAAGCCGAGGTTCAGCAGCCGCTGCACCGCGGCCATCTCGGCGCCGACGTCGCGGCGCACCACGCGCGGGCGGCTCTGACCGCGTTCGGGCGGCAAGAACTCGAGCGGCGACGGGAAGCCCTGCGGCGGGACCGGGAACTCGTTGTCGTCGTAGTTCACGACGAGCTTGGCCCGCGCGCCGACGATGTCGCCGTTCGTGTCGAGCCGGATCTCGGGCATCGCGTCGACCAGGTCGGCCACCGTCGAGAGATCCGGGAGCTCGGCCCCGAGGGACGAGGCGACCCGCGGGATGAAGTCGGTGAGCAGGCGCGGCAGGTCCGAGGTCGGGTGGACCAGCGCGGGCGAGCGGTAGAGGCGCTGCAGCCAGGCGGGGGTCACCGAGTCGGCCACGGGACGCGCGGTCCCGTCGGTCGGATCGATGTGCCAGCCGGGCGTGCCCTCGAACCAGTGCCCGTTCGAGAGCGGGAAGCGTCGGCTCGACGACTCGAAGATCACCCGGATCCGGACCGCCTTCGCGTTCGCGGTGTCGAGCTCGATCTTCGGCCGGAGCGGCTCGTCCATGAAGCGCAGCTCCATCGACGCGGGCTCGAGCAGGACGCGACGCTGCTCGAGCATGTCGAGCACCTCGGCCGCGTCCTCGCCCCGGATCTCCGCCGTGGCGGGCGCGCCGCGGGTCGTGTGACGGGCGAGCGCGCGCAGCAAGGGCCGCAGATCCGAGGGGATCAGGTTGAAGCCGCCGAGCACGTCGGCGATCGGCACGGCCGAGCGGGTGCCGGCGAGGACGGGCGTGATCGTGATCGACGCCGAGCGCACCTGCATGCGGAACTCGAGGTCGTAGGTCTTGATCTGCTCGTCGGGCGGCATCCACGCGTCGAGCGAGCCGCGCGGATCCTGGCTGCCGATCCCGAGCTCGCGGGCGCTGAGCACCTCGACGTTGGTCTCGGCGCCGCTCCCACCGCCACGGCGACGGCGACGGCGGCGGCTGCGCTTGCCCCCGACCGAGACGGTCTGCGGCGTGTGCGCCTGCACCTCCTGCTTGCCGGCGTTCTTCTCCTTGGACTTCTTGCTCTCCTGCGGCTGCTGCTGCTGCTTGGGCTTCGGCGGGCGCTCGCGATCGCGGATGGCGACCATGAGCGCGGCGACGTGCTTGCAGTGCGCGGTGGGGCCGCGGAAGCCGGGGCAGTTGCAGTCGCTCACCCACTGCTCTTCGGGAGTCAGCGTGAGCTTCGGCTCGTAGTACGTGTCCTGCTTGACCTGCACGCGACACTTGGCGTTGCTGCCATGCGTGTCGATGTCGTGGACGTGGCCGCGGCGCGCGTAGAGGCGCCCGCGCAGGAACGCGTTGCCCCCGGTCACGCGCTGGATGGCGCGGTCGGAGAACTTCGAGAGGTGCTGCGAGATGCGCGCCGGATCGGGCTTGCGGGGCGCGTCGGACGCGTCGTCGCTCGCGGCCGCGCTCTTCTCGTAGCCGTCCGCCTTGCCAGCCTCGTTGCCAGCCGCATTGCCGCGCGTCTTGCGCGCGTCGCCGTCAGAGCCGCGCGTCTTGCGCGCGTCGCCGTCGGAGCCGCGCGTCTTGCGCGCGTCGCCGTCGGAGCCGCGCGTGCGCTTGGAGCTGCGACGCTTCGAGCGCTCCCGCGCTCCATCGGCTCCCGCGTCGTCGTCGCTCGCGTCGTCATCGCTCGCGCCCGCCTCGGCCCCGTCGTCGCCCTTGGCAGCCGCCTCGTCGCGCTTGCTTCGGCTGCGGCGTCGGCGCGGGCGCGGGCTCTCGTCGGAGCCGCTCTGCTCGTCCCCCGATCCGCCCTCGTCACCCGACGCCTCGGCGTCGTCGGAGCCGCGCCCGTCGGTCACCTCGTCGTCCGACTTGCGTCGCGATCGCCCGCGCCCCGCGCTCTTCTTCTTGGGCGCGGTCTTCGACGTGCTCTTCGACGTCTCGGACTTGGACGCGGACGCAGCGCTCGACTTGCCAGCCGCTCCCGACTTGCTCGTCGTTCCCGACTTGCCCGTCGTTCCCGACTTGCTGGTGCTGCGGCGAGTGCGTCGGCGGGTCGTTCCGCTCGACGCGTCTTCGGTGGATTCGCTGGATTCGGAAAGCGAGCTCTCGGCCATCTCGGTCAAGCTCCCGCGGGGCAGCTGGCCCCGACTCGATCGCGCTCCTCGAGCCCGATGACCCGAGGGGACTGGCTAGCGGGGAAGCCCCGCGTGACTGACCCGGTCGATGAAGACCGGGGCCCGGCGCAGCCCCCGCCGGGTCTCTCTACCGCGCTCCCCCCCGTCCGGCTGACCGTCAGGGTGGATGGGGCGTCCGCGGCGCAGAGCACGCGAGATCGACCCATCGAGGAGGCGCACCCGCCCGCGTCGAGGTGACGCGGATCAGGCCCATGGGTGGCGCCAGCGCTGCCGGTCACTCACCCCCGAAACTTGGTCGCTGCGAGCGCTCGCCCAACATGTGGGGGTCGCGCCACACCGACTCGACTGAATGGACGTGGTCCATCGCGATGATACACGGTCCGGAAGGGGGCGCAAGGCGAAGATCAGCCCGAACGGCGGGGCTGGTCTCGGCTCTGGAGGTCGACGGCGATGGTGTCGGCCGAGCTGCTGACCACCCCCCCCGATGCCTTGCGGGAGCGGACGGCGTCTCCGTGCTCGGCCCACCACGCGCGCGCGTCGGCGCTCCTCCACGCCCCCACCCCTTCGCATCCCAGGAGCAGGTCTCGGAGCTCCTCCGCGCTCGCGGGACGCTCGTCGGGCGCCTTCGCGAGGCAGCGCATCAGGATCTCCTCGAGCATCTCCGGCAGCGCCTGGCCGAGCCGCTCGGAGGGCGGGACGGGCGCGCTGTGCAGGTGGTGGCCGCAGATCTCGACCACCGTGCGTCCCTCGAACACGTGCTCGCCCGTCAGGAGGTAGTAGCCCACGCCGCCGAGGGCGTAGATGTCCACCCGCGCGTCCACGTCCTTCGGGTCCGTGATGGCCTCCGGGGCGAGGTAGAGCGGCGTGCCCATCACGGAGTCGGTCTGCGTCAGCCCCTGCGCGGTGTCGGCGTAGGTCTCGCGGACGAGCCCGAAGTCGACGAGCTTGGCGAGATCCGCGACCGCGCCTTCGCTCGCCAGCAGCACGTTGGCCGGCTTGATGTCCCGGTGGATGAGCCCGATCTCGTGCGCCTCGGCCAGCCCGGAGGCGATCTGGACGAGCACGTGGACCGCGCGCGCCGGGCACATGGGCCCCGCGACCTCGACGATGTCCTCGAGGTCCCCGCCGTCGAGGTACTCCATCGCGTAGTAGAAGACCCCGTCCGGGGTGTGACCGAAGTCGAAGATGGTCACGGTGTTGGGGTGCACGAGGGAGGCGGTCAGCTGCACCTCCTTCTCGAAGCGGCGGAGCGCGAGCCCGGCGGCCCGCTCGGGCGGCAAGAGCTTGACCGCGGTGGGCCGGCGCAGGAGCGCGTGGCGCGCCCGGTAGACGACCCCCATGCCGCCCTCGCCGATCTTGTCGAGCAGGGTGTACTGGCCGAGCCTCCGCGCCTCCCGCACCTGCGCGCGCAACCCGAACAGCACCCACGACGCCACGGTGGAGACCGCGACGATGATCGCGAGCCACATCGCGAGGTTGAGCGCGAGGTCCGCGACGGAGAGGCCGCCCAGCTCCGCCTCTCCTCCGGCGTACGCGCCCAGCGCGAGGGCCATCGACAGCGCGGCCGCGGCGGCGCTGATGAAGAAGGTCCGCCGCGCGTCGCTGGGCACGAGGAGCGCGCGGGTCTGCAGCACCAGCATCACGGTGAGCGCGATGAGCAGCACGCCGGCCATGCCCTCCTGACCGAGGAGCGACATCAGCGTGTAGGGCACGACCGCGGCCACGGTGCCGGCGACGTCGATGACGAGCAGCTGGGTGGGGGTCCGGTGTCCGGCCCGCGCCACGAGCCACACGAGCGCGCTGACCGCGGCGCCGGCCAGGTTCAAAAGCCGCCGCGGCGACTGCACGTGCGCGGCCAGCGCGTCGACGCCGAGGAGCGCCCACTCCGCCACCAGCGCCACGGCCAGGAAGCTCCCGCTGAGGCAGAGCGTCACCAGGCCGAGCAACGCGAGCCGCTGCTGGAGCAGATGACGGCTCTCCTCCGACGCGTGCGGATCCAGGCCTCGGCTCGGCTGCGTGGCCATCGCGGCCGAGGATAGAGCACTTCCGGCCTCGGGGAAGGCCTACCTCGGCTCGCGCCAGCGGGTGAGCTTGCGCGGGAAGCTGCCGTCTTCGGCGTGCTTCTTGGCGAGACCGGCGAGCAGCCGCTCCAGGAAGGTCACGGCCCACTCGGGCGGAGTCGACTCCCAGGTGAGCACGAAGGCGCCGTCGAGGAGGGCGCGGCCCTCGTGCAGCACGTCCTCGGGCTCGTAGACGCGGAGCTGGTAGGCGACGCCCGGCTCGGCGGGGTCGCGCTCGAGCACCAGCCGCGCGCCGTATTCGGGGTGGAGAGAGGTCAGCGCCATTTGGTGGTCACTCGAAGGGGTTCAGGAGGCCAGCGTCCATCGGCCCGCCGTCCACGCCCGCGTCGGGCAGGGCCGTGGGGCTCATCGCGCCGTGGCGGCTGATGGTCACCGCGCCGCCGTCGGGGAGCATGTAGGCGCCGATCTCACCGTCGTACTTGGGGAGCGGGCCCTCGATCGGGGTGCTCCGGTCGCCGCGGATGCGCCCCTCGAGGACGCGCACGGGGATCGGGCGCTCGAGGTCGAAGACGTAGCCGCCGCGCTCGATGTCCAGCGGGTAGACCTCGCCGTCGTGCTCGAGGTCGCGGTGGAACGCCGCCGACTGGTGGCCGACCCGGCGATGCGGCCGGTGGGCCAGCACCCAGCTCATCAGGCGCACCGCGATGTGATTGTGCAGGCGGTGACAGCCGTGGCTGTGGCGCCGCATGATGCTCATGTAGTCGACCGAGCCGTGCGTCCGGATGCCCTCGTCGCCGCGGATGTCGATCGAGCCGTCCTCGTTCGTCGAGTAGAGGCGGTGATAGGCGGCGACGAGGCCGTAGGCGCTGGCGTAGCTCGGCCCGGTCTCGTGGTAGTTGACGCGGTAGCCGTTGCTGGAGCGCACGAGGAGGGAGCGCGGGGGCGTCGACTCGGGCGGCATCCACACGGGCGCGCTGACGATCTGGTGCCACACGCGGGGCCCGACGGGGCTGTTCTTGTAGCGCCACCAGTTGCGCCCCTCGATCTGCTCGCTGCGCCAGCCACCGATGGTGGTGCCGAAGCGCGCGATGGGGATGCGCTGCTCGTTGTACTCGACGATGACCGAGATGCGGGGGCGGCGCTGGGTGGGCTGGCTGCGCTCGTTGCCCTCGGCGTCATAGGGGAACTCGTACCAGACATCGCCGCGATCGATCTCGATCTGGATGTCCATGTCGCCGTCGTAGTACTCGGGCAGCGGAGGCGCCTCGACCGCGACCAGGCGCTCGGCGTTGGGCGACAGCTCGCCGAGGCCCTCGAGGAAGTCGAGCGCGGTCTCGGGGCTGTCGAGCCCGAGCGCGGCCACGATGCGCTCGCGGACCTGCGCCTCGAGGTTCG
The DNA here is from genome assembly GCA_040218145.1 of Sandaracinaceae bacterium. GTDB lineage: Bacteria > Myxococcota_A > Polyangia > Polyangiales > Sandaracinaceae > JAVJQK01. Next base: position 132,353 of record JAVJQK010000109.1, read on the forward strand.
GGATCTCGTGCGTGCGACCGTCGCGTCCGCGGAAGGTGCGCACCTCCTGGTCGCGCTGGGGCGGCGCGCTGCCGTCCTCGAGCACGCCGAGGGCGTGCATCGCCCGCTCGGTGAGCACGCGCACCACGGCGCGCCGCTCGAGCTCCATCGGCGACTCGCGCAGGCGCTCGAGCGTCTCCCGCCCGATGTAGCCCCAGCCGTAGACCCGGTGACGTCGCTCGAACTCGGCGAGCGCCTCGTGGGTGGCCCAGTCGAGCCCGCCTCGAACGTACTCGCCCTTGCCCTCGAAGTAGCCCTCGCACTCGAGGCGATCCTGGGCGGCGCGGATGGCCTCCACCTGGGCCCGCAGCTCGCGGTACTCGCGGAGCCCCCGCTGGCCGCGGTCGTCGAGGCGGTCGGCGTCGAGCTCCGCCTCGCCCTCCACGCCCTGCTCCTCCACCCAGCCGCGCACGAGGCGCTCGAGGTAGTCGAAGTGGTTGGCCCGGCGGCGCGCGGCGCGGTTGTTGTGGTAGGCGACGAAGCCGTCGTAGGACTCGAGGGCGCTCAGATCGAGCTCGCTCCGGCACTCGAGGTCGCGCACGCGTCGGAAGCGCTCCCGGAGGAGGCCCAGCGTCGGCATGATGCCGTAGAGCTCGAGGTACTTGTCGCGGCTGGCGCGCGCCCCGTGGTGATCGTCCGGGAGCTCGCCCCGGGCCAGCGCGAGGTAGGTCTCGCGATACGCGTGCGGCACGCGCTCCTCGGCCTCGCCCGTGGCCTCGGTGAAGAGGTAAGGCGTCCAGGAGTCGCCGAGGTCGAGCACGAAGTACCCGTCGACGTCCGCGGTGGCGGCGTCGATCTGACGGTCGGTCACGCCCGCCTCGTACAGGGGCACGGGCTGCGCCATCGGCGGCGGGCGGCTGTCCACGCGCCGCCGCGGGGCCGGCTCGCTCGGGACATCTTCGACCGCGTCCGCGGCCGGGGCGTCGTCGGGCGCCTGGGTGGGCTCCTCGAGCTCGAGCCCGTCGCAGCCCACGAGCCCCCCGCCGGCGAAGGCGAGCACGGACGACAGAAGTAGGTGACGGATGTTCATCAGGGCCCTGGCCCGACCGTGGAGCACCCGATCGGGGAGCGCAAGTTTCGCGGGCGTGCACGCGCGTCCAAACAGCATGCCGGGACACGAAGCGAGAATCGAGCCAGGCTCGATGCGCCCCGAAGGCCGTCGGATCGCCCCCGCGCCGTGTTTCCGCGGACACGACGTCGGGTCCGACAGGCAGCGGAGGAGCTACAACTCGCTCGATGGCCGAGCTCATCACGATCCCGTTCTCGCACTACTGTGAGAAAGCGCGCTGGGCCCTGGACCGGGCCGGCGTCGAGTATGAAGAGCGGCGCTACTTGCCAGGCTTCCACGTGCGACCGGCGAGACGCGCGGCCCGCGGTCGAGGGCGGGCCGACGCGCACTCGAGCGCCGCCTCCACCCCCATCCTGGTGATGGGCGCGGACTCGATCTGCGGCTCCTCGGCCATCGTGCGGCACGCCGAGCCCGCGCTCTTCTCGAGCCCGGAGGTCGAAGCCCTGGTCGAGCGCTACGACGACGCGCTCGGGCCGCACACCCGGCGCATCGCCTACTGGTTCATCCTCGGGCAGCGCGGGCTGTTCCAGCGGCTGGCGGACGACAACGCCCCGCGAGCGCAGGCGTGGGCGCTGCGGCTGGCGCTCCCGCTGCTCGGCTCGCGGCTCCGCGCGCGCCTGAAGGTCGACCGCCCCGGGTTCGAGCGCTCCGTCGTCCGCGTGGACGCGATCGCCGACGAGGTCGCGGCGCAGCTCGCGGATGGCCGGCCGTACCTGACGGGGGACACCTTCACCGCGGCCGACCTCACGTTCGCGGCCCTCTTCTCTCCCGTGATCTTGCCCGGCCCCGACCGCTACGGAGCCACGCTGCCCCCGCTCGAGCTCTTCTCTGACGAGGGCCGCGCGACCGTCGAGCGCTACCGCGCGCACCCGGCCGGGCAGTTCGCGGCGCGCATGTTCGACGCCCACCGGCGAGGCCCCTGAGCCGTTCCCTCACGCGCGTCGTCGGCGGAAGCTGCTAGCGTGCCCCGTCATGAAGAAGAAGATCGCCCTCGGGATCCTGGCCGCGCTCGGCCTCGCGGTCGCGGGCCTGCTCGTGGCCGCGGCCATGCAGCCCGACTCGTTCCGCGTGGAGCGCAGCCGTGAGCTCGCCGCGTCCCCGGAGCAGATCCGCCCGCAGCTGACGGACCTCGAGCGCTGGGCCGAGTGGAACCCCTGGGCCGATCTCGATCCGAACCAGCAGACCACCTTCTCCGACCCCGCCTCGGGCGAGGGGGCCTGGTATCGCTGGGAGGGCAACGACGACGTCGGCAAGGGCAAGATGGAGATCGCGTCGGTCACCGACGGCGCCGTCCGCTATCACCTCGAGTTCATCGAGCCCTTCGCCTCGGAGTCCGAGGTCGAGATCCAGCTCGAGCCGCAGGGGGAGCGGACCCGGGTGGTCTGGATCATGACCGGCGACAACGACTTCATGGGGAAGCTCTTCAGCCTCTTCATGGACATGGACGAGATGATCGGCGCCGACTTCGAGCGCGGCCTCGAGCGCCTCGAGGGCGCGGCTACCGCGGGCTGAGCTCGAGCGAGCCTACAAGCGCACGTCCTCGTCGCAGCGCGGGCAGTAGGTCACGGTCAAAGGATGCGCCCAGGATTGCGGGGCGGCCAGGGCATGAGCGAGGCTCGGCCCCGTGACGTCACCCTCGTCGTCCATCGCGCCCAGCCGGACGCGCGTCCTCGCGGGCGCCATCGGCGCGCCCCTCACGTTCGTGGTGCTGTGGATCGCGCCGCTGCCGCTCGAGGAGCCCGCGCATCGCCTCGCCGCCATCTTCGGCGCGGTGCTCGTCGCCTGGGTGACCGAGGTCGTGCCCATCGCGGTCACCGCCCTGCTCATCGCGCCGCTCCTCGTGGTGACCGGCGTCGCGGAGGCGAAGGAGTCCTTCCGCCACTACGCGGACCCGCTCCTCTATCTCTTCGTGGGCGGCTTCTTCATCGCCGAGGCGATGCGCCTCCATGGCCTGGACCGCCGCATCGCCAAGGCCATCGTCACCTCGCGGGGCGTGCGCGGCTTGCCCGGGCGCGTCCGCGTCGCGCTCATGATCGCGGGCGGGCTCCTCTCGATGTGGATCTCGAACACCGCGTCGACCGCGATCCTCGTGCCGATCCTGCTTGGCATGCTCGGGGGGCGAAAGGCGGACCCGAAGTCGGACACGGGCGCGCTCCTCGCCCTCGCCTACGGCTGCTCCATCGGCGGCCTGGGCACGCTCATCGGCAGCCCGCCCAACGTCATCACGGTGCGGCTCCTGCGCGAGGCCGACGTCTCGCTGAGCTTCGTCGATTGGTCCCTGGTGGGGCTGCCGGCCGTGATCCTGATCGGCGCGGCCATCTTCTACGTCACGCGCTGGCTGTACCCGACCGGCGGGCGCTTCGAGGCGCACGACGATCCCGACGGAACGCACCACGAGCCCTTCGAGGACGTGCCCGAGGCGTGGAGCCGGGGCGAGCGGGTGACGGCGCTGGCGTTCGGGCTCGCGGTCGCGGGGTGGATCATCCCGGGCGTCGGCAGCGCGGTGGGCATGCCGCACGCGGACGCGATCAAGGCGGCGCTGCACCCGGGCGTCGTCGCGCTGCTCGCCTCCTCGGTCCTCTTCGTGGTGCCCGACCCCGAGCACGGTCGCACCCTCCCCTGGTCGCAGGCGGTGAAGATCGACTGGGGCATCATCCTCCTGTTCGGCGGGGGCATCGCGCTCGGCACGCAGCTCGTCGAGACCGGGCTGGCGGCCGCGATGAGCCACGGCTTCGTCGAGCTGACCGGCATCGAGTCGCTCTGGACGCTGACGGCCGCGTGCTGCCTCTTCACCATCTTCTTCACCGAGGTCTGCTCCAACACCGCGTCGGCCAACATGCTCGTCCCGCTCGTGATCGCGATCGCGGTCGAGCTGGAGGTCTCGCCCATCCCTCCGGCGCTCGCGGTGGGGCTCGCGGCGAGCTGCGCGTTCATGCTCCCCATCGCGACGGGCCCGAACGCGATCGTCTACAGCACCGGCCGGGTGGCGCAGCCCGAGATGATCCGCACGGGCCTGATCCTCAACCTCCTCTCCGCCGTCCTCGTCTTCGGTCTGCTCCGGATCCTCTGCCCGCTCCTCGGCTGGGCCTGATATCTTCGCGTCATGCGCCGCACGCTCCTGCTCGCGCTCCTCTGTGGAGGCGGAGCCGCCCTCGTCGGCTGCGGCGCGAGCACCGAGCAGACGCCCGCCAGCGCTCCCCCTCCGGTCTCCGACGGCGCGGAGGTGGACGAAGAGGAAGACGAGCCCCCCGGACCGGCGCCGGCCGCGCGCACCTGGCTCGCCGCTCTGCCGGAAGCCGGCGTGCTCTCCTACACCGTCCAGTCTCCCGTCACACCGTCCGACGACGAGACGGACGCGTCGCCCGAGGGGATGCCCGAGGGGATGCCCGAGGGGACGGAGATGGCCGTACAGATGGTCGTTCAGCAGCGCGTGGTGCGCGGCCAGAGCGTCGCCATCCGCCTCGCGCCGGTCGGTACCCCGACCCCGGACACCCCCGTCTATCCCCAGTGGCTCATCGGCTCCCCCGATGGCCTGCGCGCGCTCGAGGAGCACGCCGCCTTCACCACTCCCGGCTTCGTCCCCATCGACCACGAGGGCCGCGTCGTCACCGAGGCCGCGAGCAGCGAGGTGTGGCGCGTCGAGTCCGAGTGGCTGCGCGCGGACCGCCTGGCCTCCGGCCGCGAGGCGGCGGTGGGCTGGACGCTGCTCGAGCGCGTGGGTGCGGTCGACGCCCCCCTGCACGCCGATCGCTGCGTGCGCCTCCAGCGAGAGGACGGGAGCCTCGTCACCACGATGCTGATCTGCGCCGACCACGGCATGGTCGAGCGCCGCGTCGCCCGCGACGGCGTCGAGACCCAGCGCTGGTCGCTCACCGCCGTGAGCGAGCCGCGACCCTAGCGAGCGCTCTGCGCTCGCCTCAGCGCTCGTGCGCCGCGCGCTGCGCGCGCCGCCACGCCGCGGGCGTCACGCCGTAGGCCTTCTTGAACTGCCGGATGAAGTGGGTCTTGTCGCGCCAGCCGACGTGCTCCGCGATGGCGTCGAGCGGATCGTCGGTGTGCGCGAGGCGCGCCGCCGCCTCCGCGACCCGCCCGGCCGCGATCCACTCCCCGACCGAATAGCCGGTCTCGTTCTTCACCGTGGAGGCGACGTGCGCGGCCGAGCGGTGCACCTCGGCGGCGACGTCCCGCAGCGAGATCGGCTCGAGGCAGCGTCGCTGGATCGCCTCGAGCGCGTCGGCGACGAGCGATCCCGCGGCGGCGCGCGGCGCGTCGCCCGGCATCGCGGGCATGGCGCGGCGCGCCTCGCCGAGCAGCAAGAGCACGAGGCTGCGCACGAGCTCCGGGCTCTCTGGCGCCCCACGCGCCTGCTCCTCGCGCAGCTCGCGGTACAGCCGCACGACCCTGCGACGTCGGGACTTCGCCACCGTGAGGACCGGGAGGGCGCCCCGCCGCACGCGGCGAAACGGGCTCATCAGCGGCTGGCTCTCGTCGAGCCCCAGACACGTCGCGCAGAAGCCGACGAGCCAGTAGTCCATGTCTCGCCCCTCCAGCGGGCGGTGCGGAACCCCGGCCGGCACGACCGTGAACGTCCCGGCCACCGCCTCGACGGGGCCGCCGTGCTCCATGCGGAGCCAGCCGTCCATCAGGTAGGTCAGCCCGTGCTCGGTGTGCGACGCCTCCGCGTGCGAGTCGTAGCGCGCGACCGTGTCGTGCATCACGAAGACCGCGCCGTCGCGCTTCGTCTCTCGCTCGTGTTCCATGGCCGGAGGACTCTAGGGCCTGGAGCGCCTGATCCGAAGATCGGCCGATCGAATGCGAAGGCGCGCTCTCGCCCGCTCCAGCCTCGGTGCCCACGTTGTGCTCATGACGCACGACCCGAACGAGCCCTTGCCGCACGACTTCGACTGGAACGAGCTCTACGCCGGCGACGAGCGAGACTACATGCCGCCCGACCCTCTGATGGTCGAGCTGATCGAGGCGCTCGAGCCCGGCCACGCGCTCGACGTGGGGTGCGGCGCGGGAGGTCTGCTCGCGGCGATGGCCGAGCGAGGCTGGGTGATCTCGGGCATCGACGTCGCCGCCAACGCGATCGAGGCCGCGCGACGCGTATTGGGACAGCGCGGCGCGGACGCGACGCTGGAGGTCGCCGACGCGGCGACCTGGCGTCCTCCTCGGACGTATGATCTGGTCACCAATTGTTTCGCCATGCCGATGCTGCGGGCCCAGCAGGTTCGCGCGTTCGAGACCCTGCGCGAGGCCGTCGCGCCCGGGGGTCACGTCATCATCGAGGAGCTCGATCCGCAGATGAGCCGACTCGCTGCGTTCGCCGGCTTCGACCACATCTCCGTCGAGCACCTATGGGAGGCCTTCGCCGGGTTCGAGATCCTGCGCGCTGAAGTGGTCCCGACCCCCGCTCACGATCACGGGCAGGGATCACTCCTCGACGAGCGCTGGACCGCGTCGTTGCTCGTGGCGCGCCGCCCGGGATGAGCCGAGAGCTGCTCCGCCCGCCGCTCAGCCTCAGCGACAGGCGAACGCGTGCAGGAGCCCGCCGCGAGACGCGGCCAGCACCACGCCCCCCGCGGGATCGATCCGGACCGCCACCGGGTCGTCGACCTCGATCGTCGCGAGCTCTTCGCCCGCTTCGCCTCCGAGCGCGACGAGCGCGCCGTCGGTGGCCGCGAACACCACGGCGCCGTCGGGCGTGACCGACACCGAGCGCGCGACGTGCGCGCTCTGCCACCGCTCGCCCAGCCCGCCGTCGAGCCCGACCACGCCCGCCGGCGTCGCGGCCGCGATCACGCTGGGTGACACCGCGACCTCCCGCACCGCGCCCGGGATGGCGGCGCCGTACCAGTCGCCGACCACCAGCGTGGGATCCTCCGCGTCGCGCAGTTCGATCGCCGCGACCGCGTGTCCCCCGGCGAGCAGCAGCCGCTCTCCGTGGTAGGCGAGGTCCCGCACCTGCGTCAGCCCGGTCTCGAGCGGCCCCCACATCGTCGCGTCGTCGAGCGAGCGCACCATCACGTGCCCGCCCTCCCGTTCGTCCGCGTGGGCCACGAAGCGGCGCGTGTGATCGAGCGCCACCGCGTCGATGCGGATCCCCGGGTCGGTCCCGCCCACGATCCGGAAGCCGCCCTCCATCGTCCACGCGCCGACGAGCCCCTGCGCGTCCCCGGCGATGATCCACTCCGCGTCGAACGCGAGGTCGTTGACCGGCACCGTGCCGAGCTCGGGCCCGTAGGTGAGCATCCCGGGCTCGAGCGCGCCGAGGAAGCCCTCGAGCGTCCAGAGCTTGATGGTGCCGTCCTCCGCCGCGACCGCGATGCGGCGGTCGGGCGCGACGGCGAAGGTCAGCACGTCGCCGTGCTCGGTGGTGTCGTCGTTGTTCACGGTCGCGACCTCCTCGAGCGAGCCGCCGCCCTCGAGGCAGGCGGCGAGCTCGAGCGTCGCGGGCGCCGCCTCGGGGAGCGCCACGTCGGGCAGCCCCGGGTGCAGCGCCACCGAGCCGTGGCTGTCGGCGCATCCGAGGGCGAAGAGGGCGAGGCTGATCAGGAGGGTTCGCATGGTCCCAGCGTGCCCGCTCGAAACCATAGGCTCCAATAACGGATTCCCATCACAGGCATAGCTCATACACATACGAAACCACTCACTCCGACCCCTCGGGTATGCTCCGGCGCGCATGGAGCGAGCGAGAGCGATGGCGCGGCTGGGGCGATGGCTTGGACCGTGGACCCCTGCGTCGCGCCGGCCTCTGGGCGTCCGCCGCCGACAAGTCCGCATGCGAGGAAGCGAGCGCTTTCACGGCTGGCTCTACCTCCCCCGGCGCACCCGCGGCGCGCTCTTGCTCGTGCCGGGCTTGCACTACCTCGGCCCCGCCGACGCGCGCCTCGACCGCTTCCTCGCCATCCTCGCCGACGCCGGCATCCTCGCCTTCTGCCCTTTCCTGCCCGAGTTCCGCCGCCTGCGCGTGGGCCCGAGCCTCGTCCCCGACACCGGCGTCGCCTGGGAGACCTTCCTCGCGCTGCCGGAGCTGCCGCGCGGGCTCCGGCCCGGCGCCTTCAGCATCAGCTTCGGCTCCATGCCCGCCGTTCACCTCGCCGCGCGCGAGGACGGCCCGGCCGCGCTGACCCTCTTCGGCGGCTACGCGTCGTTCGAGGACACCATCCGCTTCTCCCTCGCGGGCGAGGACGGCCAGGCCTACGACCCCACCAACCGCCCCGTCGTCTTCCTCAACGCGCTCGGGGCGCTCGACGGCGAGCCCGACGATGCCGAGCCGCTCCGCCGCGCCTGGATCACCTACGTGCGCCGCACCTGGGGCCGCCCCGCGCTCAAGGACGGGGGCTGGCGCGGCGTGGCCGAGGAGATCGCGCGCGCCCTGCCCGACGACGCCCGGCCGCTCTTCCGCGTGGGCGTGGGCCTCGACCCCGGCGGCGACGCGCTGATCGAGCGAGCGCTCGGGCGGACCGACTTCTCCCACCTCGACCCGACCGAGGCCTGCGCGCGCGTGCGCTGCCCCACCACCGTCGTGCACGGCCGCGACGACGACGTGATCCCCTTCAGCCAGGCCGAGCGGCTCCACGCGCTCATCCCCGACTCCAGGCTGATCCTCACCGGCCTCTACGCGCACACCGGTCACGGCGGGCTCGGACCTCGCGCCATGGTGGACGAGCTGGGCGCGATGGTCGGCATCCTCGACGCGATCTGCGCGACGGCCCAGATCACGGAGTAGCATCTCGTCGCATGGCGCGGCCGCGCACGCTGTCACCTCTCTACGTCGAGCCCCGGATGCCCAGCTGGTGGGACGGGCTCGTCGTGTTCCTGACCGTCTCGTCGCTCGTGATCCTCGTGGTGGAGATGGCGCTCCCGCCGGACAGCTTCGAGAGCTTCGTGCTCCGCTGGACCGACGCGGGGCTCTGCGGCGTGTTCGTGCTCGACTTCGCCGTCCGCCTGGTCCGCTCCGATCGTCGCTGGGCGTTCGTGCGCCGCAACTGGATCGATCTGCTCGGCGCCATCCCGCTCGTCGGCCCGCTGCGCTCGCTGCGGATCGTGCGCCTGGTGCGCATCCTCCGCTTCACCCGCATCGCCATCCTGAGCCGTCGGCTGATGCGCCGCTTCGACGTCTCGGTGCCGAGCGAGACCTTCGGGAGCCTGGGCGCGGTCGCGATCGCCATCTGGCTGAGCGCCGCCGCCGCCTTCTACGGCTTCGAGCAAGGCGAGAACGACGCCATCGACGGCTTCGACGACGCGCTGTGGTGGAGCATGACCACCCTGTCGACCGTCGGGTACGGCGACCTCTACCCTCGCACCGACGGCGGCCGGGTCGTCGCCCTCATCACCATGGTCCTCGGCGTCGGCGTGCTCGGCACGCTGGCCGCGACCCTCGCCACGAGCCTCATGGACCTGCGCGAGCGGGGCAAGAAGGGCCTCCGGAGCTACCGCATGAGCCACCACCTCCTCGTCCTCGGCTGGAACGACAAGGCCGCCGCCGCCATCGACGACTTCCGCCACGACGCGCGCCACGAGGACACGAAGATCGTGATCGTGGCCGAGGTCCCGGAGTCGCCGATCGACGATCGCAACGTCCGCTTCGTGCGCGGCGCGCCCGGCAAGACCGAGGCCCTGCGGCGCGCGTCGGCCGAGGAGGCCGCGGCCGCGATCGTCTTCGCCCGCAACCCGCGCGATCCGCGGAGCGATCACGAGACCGCGCTCGTCGTGCTCGCGCTGCGTGAGCTGAGCGCCACCATGAAGATCAGCGCGGAGCTGGTCGACCCGGACCACCGCGAGTTCCTGCGCCGCGCGGGCTGCGACGCCGTCGTCGACACCCAGGCCGTCGCCTCGACCCTGCTCGTCCGGAGCGTGCAGGACGTCGGCGTCTCGGACGTGGTCGAGGAGCTGCTCTCGAACAAGAAGGGCAGCCAGATCTACCGCCTGAGCCTGCTCGAGGAGCACGTGGGCACGACGTTCAAGGACCTGACCGTGCTCCTGCTCGAGCGCGGCTGCACCCTCATCGGCCTGGCCCGCGGCCGCGAGCACCTCATCAACCCCGACTTCGATCTGCGCGTCGAGTCCGGCGACGAGGCCTTCGTCGTGGCCAAGACCCCGCCCACAGTCTGACCGATCGCGGGTCACAGGCCTCGCCCGGGGCCCCCTCGACAGGCCCTCTACCGAGTGGTAGGTAGCTCTCTACCGATCGGTAGGGAGCACTTTGGACGCGAGAGAACAGACGCTGGACGCGGCGACGCGGTTGTTCGCCGCGCAGGGCTACGGGGGCACGTCGCTGTCGGCGATCGCGGACGCGGTCGGCATCCGCAAGGCGTCGCTGCTCTACCACTTCCCCTCGAAGGACGCGCTGCACCGGGCGGTGCTGGACCAGATCCTCGAGCACTGGTCGCAGGTCCTGCCGCGCCTGCTCGAGGCGGCCGCGGGCGACGATCGCTTCGACGCGCTCCTGCACGAGGTGGTGCGCTTCTTCGTCGACGACCCCGACCGCGCGCGGCTCGTGCTGCGCGAGGTGCTCGACCGGCCCGACGTGATGCGCGCGCGCCTCGCGGAGGCGGTGGCGCCCTGGATGGCGGTCATCGCCGAGTACATTCGCAAGGGTCAGGGGACGGGCGAGATCCGCGAGGACGCGGACCCGGAGGCCTACCTGCTGCACGTGATCCACCTGGTGATCAGCGGCATCGCCACCGCCGACACGCTGGGCTCGGTGCTCGGCGAGGGCGGCGACACGCAGCGCCTCGTGCGCGAGCTGGAGCGGATGGCGAAGACCAGCCTGTTCACCGAGACGGGCCTCGCGCGGGCCCGCGAACGCCGCGCCGACAAAGAAGACGAAGCCGCCGAGTAGGCGGGGGAGAGACGCATGGCCAACTTCTTCAAGGACAACGACGACCTGCAGTTCTACTTCGAGCGCGGGATCGACTGGACCCGGCTGGTGGAGCTCACCGAGCACGACTTCCGCGCGCCCGACGGCCCGGGGGACGTGAAGGAGGCGGTGGAGCTCTATCGCGACATCGCAAACCTCGTGGGCGAGTTCGTCGCGGCCGAGGTCGCGCCCCACGCGGCGCAGCTCGATCGCGAGGCGGTCGACCTCGTGGACGGCGAGGCGGTCCACCCGCCGCGCCTCCAGGCCATCTTCGACCAGATCAACGAGATGGAGCTGAACGGCCTCTGCCTGCCGCGTGAGCTGGGCGGGCTGAACGCGCCGCTGATGCTCTACTACCTCACGAGCGAGGTCATCGGCCGGGCCGACGTCTCGGTGATGGCGCACCACGGCTTCCACGGCGGCATGGCCGCGGCGATGCTGATCTTCAGCGTGCGCGAGGGCACCACCAAGGTCGACCCCGACAACGGCGTGATCCTCGAGACCCGCTTCCAGCGCTACATCGAGGAGATCGTGCGCGGCGAGGCGTGGGGATGCATGGACATCACCGAGCCCGACGCCGGCAGCGACATGGCGAAGCTCCGCTGCAAGGCCGAGCAGGACGAGGACGGCAACTGGTTCGTCACCGGCCAGAAGATCTTCATCACCTCGGGGCACGGGAAGTACCACTTCGTCATCGCGCGCACCGAGCAGGCGGGCGACCCGGACGACCCGTTCGCCGGCCTCGGCGGGCTGAGCATGTTCCTCGTCCCGGCGTACGAGGAACGCGACGGCGAGCGCGTCCGGCTGGCCAGCCTCGATCGGCTCGAGGAGAAGCTCGGCCACCACGCGTCGGTCACCGCGCAGCTCAGCTTCGAGCGGAGCCCCGCGCACCTGATCGGGCAGCGCGGCGAGGGCTTCAAGTACATGCTCACCCTGATGAACGGCGCGCGCCTCGGCGTGGGCTTCGAGTGCATCGGGCTCTGCGAGGCCGCCATCCGCCTGGCCGAGGGCTACGCGGCCGAGCGACGCTCCATGGGCAAGTCGATCGATCGGCACGAGATGATCGCCGACTACCTCGACGAGATGCGCACCGAGGTGCAGGCGCTCCGCGCGGTCTGCGTGCACGGCGCCTACCACGAGGAGGTCGCGACCAAGATCGAGCTCGCGCTCCGCTTCGCCGACATGAGCGACACCGAGCGCGCGCAGCTCGAGCGCGAGCAGAAGATGCACAAGCGCAAGGCGCGTCGCGTCACGCCGCTGCTCAAGTACTTCGGCGCGGAGAAGGCGGTGGAGATGGCGCGCCGCTGCGTGCAGATCCACGGCGGCGTCGGCTACACGAAGGAGTACGGCGCGGAGAAGCTGCTGCGCGACGCGATGGTCATGCCCATCTACGAGGGCACCTCGCAGATCCAGGCGCTGATGGCGATGAAGGACACGCTCGGCGCGATCATGAAGAACCCGCAGCGCTTCCTCCGGCGCGGGGCGCAGGCGCGCTGGCGGGCGATGAGCGCGCGCGATCCCCTCGAGCGGCGCGTGGCCAAGCTCCAGGCGACGAGCTTCCAGGCCCAGCAGCACCTCATCACGCGCACCGCGACCGACAAGATGCGCGGGCTCAAGGGCGTGGCGATGACGAGCTGGCCGGACGCGTTCCTGAAGAACTGGAACCCCAAGCGCGACTTCCGCTTCGCGATGCTGCACGCCGAGCGCCTGACGAAGATCCTCTTCGACGAGGCGGCGGCGGAGCTGCTGCTCGCGCAGGCGCAGGCGCACCCCGAGCGGCGAGAGCTGCTCGAGCGGTGGTTGGACCGGGCGGAGACCCGCGCGCGATTCATGCTCGACGAGATCCAGACGACGGGCGATCGTCTCCTCTCGACGCTGGACGAGACGGAGACCGCGGCCGACGCCGCGGAGTGATCCGCGGAGTGATCCGAGGGGGAGGAGAGACGATGTCGGTACCGACCAAGTTCGTGCTGCAGCAGGGGCCCGCCCTGCGCGGCATGGGGGAGACCGCCGCGAACGCGCTCAAGCAGCGCCTCGGCATCGCGAAGAAGAACGGCGCGCCGCCCGAGCTGCCCGGGCCGGAGGTCACCCAGACCTTCGCCCCGCGCGACCGTGACCTCGTGCGCGCGTACGCCAAGCACGTCGGCGGCGATCCGTCCGCCTACAAGCGGCGCTTGCCGGCCCACCTCTTCCCGCAGTGGGCGTTCGCGCTGACGGGCAAGAGCCTCGAGGGGCTCGACTACCCGATGCTCGGCGCGATGAACGGGGGCTGCCGGCTCATCCAGAACGCGCCGCTCCCGATCGACGAGCCGCTCGAGGTGAGCTCGCGTCTCGAGAGCATCGACGACGACGGCCGCCGCGCCATCCTCGAGCAGCGGGTGGTCACCTCGACCCCGAGCGCGCCCGAGGCGGTGGTGGCGCACCTCTACATCTTCGTGCCGCTCGCGAAGAAGAAGGCGAACGGCGCGCCCAGCAAGGACGGCGCGAAGAAGGACAAGCCGCGCGTACCCGACCAGGCGCGCGAGATCGCCTTCTGGCGCCTGCGCCAGGACGCGGGCCTGGACTTCGCGAAGCTCACCGGGGACTTCAACCCGGTGCACTGGGTGCCGGCCTACGCGAAGGCCTTCGGGTTCCGGAACACCATCCTGCACGGCTTCGGCACGATGGCCCGCGCGATCGAGGGGCTGAACCGCGGGCTCTTCGCGGGCGACGTCGACGCGCTGAAGGAGGTGCACGTGCGCTTCACGCGCCCGCTCGTGTTGCCCGCCAAGGTCGGGCTCTACGTGCATGATCACCAGCTCTTCGTGGGCGACGCCCCGGGCGGACCCGCGTACTTGACCGGCACCTACACGACCGACACCGACACGACCCGCTGAGGGGGATGCGATGAGTGACTTTCTGCTGGAGCTCGGGAAGAACCCGAACGCGCGCAAGATGATCAAGACCCTCGGGCTGCCCCTGCCGATGCCGCAGGCGCTCGAGCGGGCCAAGCAGCCCTGGGAGGAGCGCCCGCTCGCCGAGCGCGTGATCGCGGTGGGCGTCGGCCCGAACGCGGCGCTCGAGAGCGCGATCGCGGAGACCCTCGCGCGCGCCGGCGCCGAGCCGCGCCTGATCGGCGGCGGCCACGACGCGAGCGTGTACCAGGCGCCGGGCGAGGCCTACGGGCGGCCCGCGCAGGCGCTCCGTGAGATCCCCGATCGCTTCCTCGCGCACGGCCTGCTCTTCGACGCGACGGGCATCCGGACCCCGTCCGAGCTGAAGCACCTGCACGACTTCTTCCACCCGCTGGTCGGACGCATCGGGCGCTCGGGCCGGGTCGTGGTGCTCGCGCGCCCGCACCGCGCGGCGGACGACGCGGCCAGCGCCGCGAGCCAGCGCGCGCTCGAGGGCTTCGTGCGCAGCCTCGCCAAGGAGATCGGCCGACGCGGCGCCACGGCGCACGTCGTCTACGTGGACGAGGGCGGCGAGGGCCGCGCGCCGGCGCTCCTGCGCTGGCTGCTCTCGCCCCGGAGCGCGTTCGTCAGCGGCCAGCCCTTTCACGTCACGATGGAGGCGGCGAAGGGCGGCGGCACCGACGAGGAGGTCCCGTTCAGTCGCCCGCTCGAGAAGAAGGTCTGCCTGGTGACGGGCGCGGCGCGCGGCATCGGCAAAGCCACCGCCAAGCTGCTCGCGGCCGAGGGCGCGCACGTGGTCTGCCTCGACCGGCCGCAGGACGACGGACCGGTCAGCCAGGTGGCGCGCGAGATCGGCGGCTCGGTGCTCCTCTGCGACGTCAGCGCCGACGACGCGCCCGCGCAGATCGCCGAGGCGCTGAGAGCGCACGGCGGGGTCGACGTGGTGGTGCACAACGCGGGCGTCACGCGCGACAAGACGCTCGCGAAGATGAGCGAGGAGCGCTGGAACCAGACCCTCGACATCAACCTCGCCGCGCCGATCCGGATCGACGAGGCGCTGATCGAGGGCGGGGTGCTGAACGACGGCGGCCGCATCATCTGCCTCAGCAGCGTGGCCGGCATCGCGGGCAACATGGGCCAGACGAACTACGCGGCGAGCAAGGCCGGCGTGATCGGCTACGTCGAGGCGCTCGCGCCGCGGCTGGCCGCGCGGGGCGTGACCGTCAACGCCATCGCGCCCGGCTTCATCGAGACCCGGCTGACGAACGCCATCCCGGTGATGATCCGCGAGGTCGGCCGAAGGCTGTCGAGCCTCGGACAGGGCGGCTTGCCCCAGGACATCGGCGAGACGGTCAGCTTCCTCGCGTCGCCCGGCGCGCAGGGCCTGACGGGTCAGGTCGTCCGCGCGTGCGGCGGCGCGTTCATCGGAGCGTAGTACCGGCGACCCGAAGCGCGTTCCGGGATTCGGCAAAGCCGTAGCCCGGGGCGCCGAAGGGTCGACGGGACTGGATTGGGCGGGGGCCCCACGCGATTCACTCGCGTGGGGGGAGGGGCTGGGACAGCCCCTCCAAAAAAAGAGGAGGCATGGACATGGCGAAGAAGCGAAGAGCGGTGGTCATCCGGGGCGTCCGCACCCCGTTCGTCAAGGCCTTCGGCAAGCTGCTGAAGGTCGACAGCATCGGCCTCGGGGTCAGCGCGGTGGGCAACCTGCTCGAGCGCACGGAGCTCGACCGGAAGGAGATCGACGGCATCGTCTGGGGCGGCGTGATCCTGCCCGGGCTGGCGCCGAACGTCGGCCGGGAGATCGCGCTCGACCTGCGCCTGCCGTACTCGGTCGAGGCCTTCACCGTCACCCGCGCGTGCGCGTCCGGGCTGCAGGCGGTCACCAGCGCGGTCAGCGCGATCGAGCGCGGCGACGCGGACGTCATGATCGCGGGCGGCAGCGACTCGACCTCGAACGCCGAGATCAAGCTGCCCCAGAAGGTCGTGCACGCGATGGCGCCGCTCGCCTTCGGCAAGGCCACGCCGGCCGACGTGCTCGGGGTGATGTCGCAGCTGATGCCGATCACCGACATCCTGCCCAAGCGCCCGAAGATCGCCGAGCGGACGACGGGCCAGGTGATGGGCGAGGCGGCCGAGGAGATGGCGCGGCGCAACGAGGTCTCGCGCGAGTCGCAGGACGCCTTCGCGGTCGCCAGCCACCACCGCGCGGCGGCCGCGATCCGCTCGGGGCGCTTCGACGACGAGGTCGCGCCCGTGGACCTGCCGAACGGCGACCGCGTGCACGCGGACGACCTCGTGCGGGCCGACACCTCGGTCGAGAAGCTGGCCAAGCTGCGCCCGGTGTTCGCCAAGGACGGCACGCTCACGGCCGGCAACTCGAGCCCGCTCACCGACGGCGCCGCGGCGGTGCTCCTGATGAGCGAGGAGAAGGCGAAGGCGCTCGGCTACACCCCGAAGGCGGCGTTCCGCAGCTGGTCGTACGTGGGCGTCGACCCCGCCGACCAGCTCCTGATGGGCCCGGCGCTCGCGATGCCGCACGCGCTCGCCCGGGCGGGCATGACGCTCGGCGACGTCGGCGTCGTGGACATGCACGAGGCGTTCGCGGCGCAGGTGCTCAGCGTGCTCCGCATGCTCGAGAGCCGCGCCTTCGCCCGGGAGCGCCTCGGGCGAGACGAGGCGGTGGGGGCCGTCGATCGCGACCGGCTCAACCTGCACGGCGGGTCGGTGGCCATCGGTCACCCGTTCGGAGCGACCGGCGCGCGCATGGTCACCACGATGGCCAACGAGCTGTCGAGCGGGGACCACGAGACCGCGCTGCTGGGCATCTGCGCGGCCGGCGGGCTGGGCGCGGGCGCGGTGATGGAGCGGGTCTGAGCGCCGCGGCAAAATTGTCGTTCGCTTGCCCGAAAGTCCCGCGCGCTGCAAGTTAGGGCGTCTCCCGGGGTCTCCCCGGATTGCCCTGCTCCGGCTCATATCCGGAGGTCGTCGGTTCACCGTGCGCGAGAGGGCAGTGCGCACGTCGGCTCGAAAGTGGGCGGTAGCCGTTTCGCCGCTCACAGGTTTGGATAGAAAGACATGTCGAAGAAGCTCTTCGTGGGCGGTCTCGCGTGGGCCACCACGGACGATGGACTCCTCCAGGCGTTCGAACAGTTCGGGGAGGTCCTCGAAGCGAAGGTCATCACCGATCGCGAGACCGGCCGGTCCCGCGGGTTCGGGTTCGTGACCTTCGCGGACGGCGCAGCCGCGGACAACGCCATCCAGGAGATGGACGGACGCGAGCTCGACGGCCGCACCGTCAACGTCAACGAGGCGCGTGAGCGCGCGCCCCGCGGCGGCGGCGGCGGCGGCGGAGGTCGCGGCGGCGGCGGCGGCTACGGCCGCGGCGGTGGCGGCGGCGGCCGCTGGTAGCCAGCCACGGTGAACGAACGAAGGGCCGGTCGGAGACGACCGGCCCTTCGTGTTTCCGTCCCCGCCGTCTTCAGTCCTCTTCGCCCTCGGCCGCGCTGCAGCTCGCGCCGCACGACGCCCCGCAGAGCGCCTCGTCGGCACCCCGCGCGCCCCCGGCGCCGATGTGCCCCCGCGCTTCGGCCGGCGCGCGGCGACGCTGTCGGCGGGCTTCAGGCGCGGCGGCTCCCTGCGGCTCGCTCTCCCCATCCACGACGTCGTCTTCCGCCCCCACCTCGTCGCGCAGGCTCCTCGCCCCCAGCGACTCTTCCGGAGGGGCTGGCTCCGCCTCCGGGGCCTCTCGGGTCACGGCCTGGTTCGCGGCTCCGGAGCGCTCCCCGGCCGTCGCCGCGCCCTCGGTCGCGGGAGCGCTGGCCGGCGCCTCCTCGCTGGAGGGCGTCGCTTGGGTCGGGGCCTCGTCGCGGCCCGCGCATCCGGTCGCGGCGAACGCGATGGCGGCGGCGGCGAGGATCTTCTGCTTCAGGTCTCCGGCGGGCATGTGCGCTCAGGGTACGCCGGAACGGACCCGTTTCCTCAACGTGTCCTTGGATCGCGGCTCCCTGGCGGCCCACGGAAGAACGCCCGCACCGAGCCTCGGCTCAGCCCGATCAGCATCACGGCCCCGAAGCACGCGTCGGCGACCATCTTCGTCTTCCACGTGGGCGACAGGCGAAACGTCAGCTCCACCGGGGCGAGCCACACCGCGAACCCCGAGAGCGACAGCACCGATCCGAGCACGACCAACCAGTAGGCCCAGCTCCGGCCCATCCAGAAGAACCAGGTCACCCCGAGCCCGAGCACCAGCCCGCACCCCGCGCCGTAGAGGTGCGCGCTGCCTCCGACCGTGCCCGGCGAGACGAACAGCCCGCTCAGCGTCGAGGCGGCCATGCCCAGGGCGAACGCGTCCACGAGCGCCGGCCGCTTGGCGCGGGTGGGCTGCCGCGGCGCGTCCAGCTCCTGCGGCACGTGGAACCTGGGCGCCGGCCCCTCGTCGGGCGGCGGCGGCGGGGGTCCCCACTTCGGATCCCACTCGGACATGCGCGGACTCTACCGATTTCCCGCCCCTGGCCCCAGAGCGGGTAGAGTCCGTCTCCGAGGGGAAGCCATGAGCGAGAAGAAGCACCTGTTCACCTACCCGGGCGAAGAAGTCGACGTGACCTGGGACCGTCGCCTCTGCATCCACATCGGCGAGTGCGGGCGCGCCAAGAACGACCTGTTCGTCGGCGGCCGTGACCCGTGGTGCCAGCCGGACCTCGTGGACCAGGCCGACGTGCTCGACGTGGTGGAGCGCTGCCCGACCGGCGCGCTGGCCGCGCACCCCAAGCGCGCCGACGCCCCCGTCGAGACGGCCGAGGGCAGGAACACCGTCGTGGTGACCAACAACGGGCCGCTCTACCTCCGGGGCGCGCTCGCGATCGACGGCGCCCCCGACGACGCGCCCGGCCTCGCGTTCCGCGCCGCGCTCTGCCGCTGCGGCGCCTCGAGCCGGAAGCCCTTCTGCGACAACAGCCACGAGAAGATCGACTTCCGTGACCGCGGCGCGGTGGGCGAGCCCGGGCCGGGGCTCGGCGAGGAGGCGGGGGCGCTGAAGGTGAAGCGCGCCAAGAACGGCCCCCTGCTGCTGAAGGGCCCCTTCGAGATCCTCGCCGCGAGCGGTCGCGTCGCCTGGCGCGGCACGAGTGCCGCCCTGTGCCGCTGCGGCGCGTCCGGCAACAAACCTTTCTGTGACGGCAGCCACTCGAGGGACGGCTTCGAGGCCGACTGAGGGCGTGACGCCGCCGTGACGACTCGGGGGGGCGTCCCCATCCGGGGGACGTCGACTTGCGTCCGGCGGCGGAGGCGCTAGCACCGGCCCGATCGTGCGGTCGCCTCGGCGCCGCTCAGCGTTGGCTGAAATCCTTGGAGATCCGGGCCTGTGAGGCCCTGTCACAGCGCTGGCCACCCCGCGACACGGATGTCACGGGGAGGGTCAATCCGGCGCCTGTGTCAGGAGGGCACCGCGACTCGAACGTCCGTCCCGCTTGCCTCTGCGGGCCCGACTCACGCGAACAAAGCGCGGGGACCATAGTGGCACATGGTTCGCATATGACGCGCTGCGTAACGATTCGACCCTACCGGCCCACTGGGTCTCGTAGGACCGGATCGCGGCCCTGCCAGCCGCTCTTTTCTTGGAGATTCCCTCAGATGCGATCGGACGCGACAGCAGCACTTCGCTCCCCGACCCTCGACGGGTCCGACATGGACGTCGTCGAAGAGTCCTCGAACGTCTTCGTGCTCGACACCCTCGCGAACGTCCTCGACCCGCTCACCGCGCAGGCGCGCGACTGTCTCCGCCAGCAGGCGGCGGCGATCGCGAAGCTGAGCACGCGGCTCGACGAGCAGTTCGCCCGCGCCATGCGCATCCTGTTCGAGACGGAGGGCCACGTCGTGATCACCGGGCTCGGCAAGTCGGGCCACATCGGGCGGAAGATCGCGGCCACGCTGGCCTCGACGGGCACGCCCAGCTTCTTCGTGCACAGCGGAGAGGCCCTCCACGGCGACCTCGGCATGATCACCGAGCGCGACTCCGTGATCCTCATCAGCTACAGCGGCGAGACCCAGGAGGTCGCGGCGCTGATCCCGCACCTGCAGGCCCGCGGGGTCCCGACCATCGCGCTCGTGGGCAAGCCCCGCTCGAGCCTGGGCCGCGGCGTGGACGTCGCGCTCGACGTGTCGGTCGACCGCGAGGTCTGCCCGAACAACCTCGCCCCCACCAGCTCCACCCTCGCCACGCTCGCCATGGGCGACACGCTGGCCGTCTCCCTGATGAAGCTGCGCGGCTTCCGCGACGAAGACTTCGCGCGGCTGCATCCCGGCGGGAGCCTCGGCCGTCGGCTGACGCGCGTGGGCGACGCCGTCGTGCGCGAGGGGGTCAGCGTGATCGCCCCGAGCGCGCCGCTGCGTGAGGCGCTGCTGGCGCTCTCCGAGAGCGAGCTCCCCATGGCGCTCGTCTGTGAGGGCAACACGCTCCATGGCGTGCTCACGAGCGAGGACGTGCGAGCCGCGATGAAGCGCGGCGTCGGCATGGACGCGCCCGTCAGCGGCGTGATGAACGCCGAGCCGCCCGTCATCCAGCCCGGCGTGCTCATCGCGGAGGCGGAGCGACGCATGGAGCGGGACGGCCTCGACGCGCTGATCGTGGTCGAGCAGAGCGGCGAGGTCGCGGGCGTCTTCGGCCGCCGGCGCGGAGCGTGAACCGATGCGCGGGCTCAGCACTCTCGCGGGGGTCGGGGCGACCGTGTCCGGCGTGGCACTGTCGCTCATGGTGGCCTGCGGCTCGAGCCCGCCGCGCGAGTCCGACATCTACCACGACCCCGCGCTGAGAGCGGGAACCGTCCAGGCCGACGGAGACGGCGAGCGGGCCCTGCTCGACGCCCTCGTCGGCGCCGACGAAGGCCCGCTCGAGGTCGGCGGGCTGAGCGCCGCGGCGACCTACCACGCCGCGAGCGGCCGCCGCTGCCGACGCATCACCGGCGGCGACGCGCGCCTCGCGTGCGAGGGCCAGGACGGCGCGTGGGTGTTCGTGCCCGACGTGCTCTCCGCGGAGGCCCGGTGAGCGACACGGTGAGCGAGCTGCTCCGGGGCGCGTCCACCCAGGCGCGCGTCGTCTACGCGCTCGCGCTGCGGGAGACGCGCACGCGCTTCGGACAGCACCAGCTCGGCTACCTCTGGGCGATGCTCGAGCCGATGTTCTGGATCCTGACCTTCTGGGGTCTGTTCGCGATCGTCGACCGCGACACCCCGATGGGCATGGAGGTGATCCCCTTCCTCGCCACCGGCGTCATCCCCTACGAGCTGGCCACCAAGACCGCCGACCGGGTGAGCCTCTCGGTCGAGGGCAACCGCGCGCTGCTCTTCTATCCGCACGTGCACCCGCTCGACCTCGTGTTCGCGCGCGGCGGGCTCGAGGTGGCCACCTATCTGGTGGTCTTCGTGACCATCCTCGGCGGCCACGCCCTCGCCGTGCAGCACTTCGCGATCGAAGACGCGCTGCGCGTCCTGGTGGGGCTCGGCCTGGCGGGGCTGTTCGGGCTGGCGCTCGGCACCGTGCTCTGCGCGCTGAGCATCATCAACAACGCGACCCAGCGCATCAAGGGCCCGGTGATGCGGCCGCTCTTCTGGATCAGCGGCCTCTTCTTCACCGCCAACGCCCTCCCCTCGCACATCCGCGAGTACTTCCTCTGGAACCCCATCTTCCATTGCGTGGAGATCGTCCGCGACGGCTGGTTCACGCAGTACCACGCGGCGTACGCGAGCCCCGGCTACGTGCTCGCGTGGACGATCGTGTTGCTCTTCATCGGCCTGACGCTCGAGCGGCGCGTCCGGGCCCGGGTGCAGCTGACATGATCACCCTCGAAGACGTGACCAAGGCGTACCGCACCCAGGCCGGCGACCACGTCGTCCTGGATCGGCTGAACGTGACGTTCCCGGACCGTGTCTCGATCGGGATCCTGGGCAAGAACGGCGCGGGCAAGTCCACCCTGCTGCGCATCCTCGGCGGCGCCGAGCAGCCCGACGCGGGCAAGGTGCTCCGCAGCGGCCGCGTCAGCTGGCCCATCGGCTTCGCGGGCGGCTTCAATGGCTCGCTCAGCGGAGAAGAGAACTGCCGCTTCGTCGCGCGCATCTACGACGCCGACGTGGACGAGGTCGTGGAGTTCGCGCGCGGCTTCGCCGAGATCGGCAACTACTTCAACATGCCCGTGCGCACCTACTCCTCGGGCATGCGCGCGCGCCTGGCGTTCGGGCTCTCGATGGCGATCGACTTCGACACCTACCTGGTCGACGAGGTCACCGCGGTCGGCGACAGCACCTTCCAGGCGAAGTGCCGTCAGGCCTTCGCCGAGCGCCGCGAGCGCTCGAGCGTGATCATCGTCAGCCACCAGCTGAGCACCATCAAGCAGTACGCAGATCGTTTTGCCCTCCTTCGCCGGGGCAAGCTCCACATCTACGACGACATCGATCGCGTGGCGAAGCTTTACGAGGCCGCGGCATGAGCACCACCGTTTCCAGCGACACCCGGGCGAAGACCGCCAAGCAGCTGCGCAAGATGCGCGCGCGGCGGCTCGCGGTCCGATTGGCCGTGGGCGTCGGTCTGCCGACCCTGCTCGCCGCGCTCTACGTGGGCGCCATCGCGACGCCTCGCTACGAGTCGGTCAGCACGTTCACCATCCAGTCCGCCGACGCGGCGCCCCAGGTCTCCGCGATCCAGATGCTGATGAGCAACGTGGGCGGCACCGCGAGCCGCGACGTGATGCTCGTCCAGGAGTACGCGCGCTCGCGCAACATGCTCGCGCACCTCGTCGCGGAGCACGGCTTCGTCGACCACTTCTCCGAGGGCGGCGACTGGTTCTCGGGCCTCTCGGCGGACGCGCCGACCGAGGAGGTGTACGAGTTCTATCTCGACCACGTGTCGATCGAGCACGACAGCCAGTCCGGCGTGCTCGAGCTGCGCGTGCAGGCCTTCGACCCCGCCACCGCGCATCGGCTCGGCCAGGCCATCCTCGCCGAGAGCGAGCGCATGGTGAACGAGCTGAGCGACGGGGCGCGCCAGGACCGCATCGAGCTGTCGATGACCGAGGTCGCGCGGGCCGAGGAGCGGCTCGGCAAGGCCCGCCAGGCGCTGCGGCAGCTGCAGGGAGAGCGCGGTGATCTCAACCCGATGGCGACCGCGCAGGCGGCGCTCGAGGTGCGGAGCCGGCTCGAGGGTGAGCTCGCGATCGCGCGGGCCGAGCTGAGCACGGTGAGCGCGACCATGCCGCGCAACGCCCCCGAGGTGGTGGCCGCGCGGCGCCGGGTCGGCGCGCTGCAGCAGCAGATCGATATGCAGAGCGAGCGGCTGGCCGGCTCGCAGGAAGACGGTCTGAGCGCGGAGCTCGCCCAGTTCGAGCCCATCGTGATCGAGAAGGAGTTCGCGCAGCACGCCTACGAGTCGGCGATGGCCTCGCTCGAGGTGGCGCGGGTCGACGCGTCTCGTCAACACCGCTATCTCGTACGCATCTCCGGCCCGTCGCAGCCGGAGCGCTCGGCGTTCCCGCGCTTCTGGTACACGGTGCTCTCGGTCCTGGTCCTGAGCTTCGCGCTCCTCGGCGTGGGCACCCTGCTCGTCGCCTCGATCCGCGAGCACGCGAACGTATGATGCGCGCCATGCTCCGCCTCCTCCCCGCGATGTCCCTCGTCGCGGCGCTCTCCTCGACGGTGCTGCCTCTGAAGGCGCACGCGCAGAACGACGCGCCGCCTCCGGAGCCCGCGCCCGAGGGCCCGCAACCCTACGGCGCCAACCTCTTCACGGGGAGCTACGCCGCGCAGCGCGAGAACGGCCTCAACCCCGACTACACCATCCTCCCGGGCGACCGCGTGATGGTGAACGCCTGGGGCGCGGTGACGATCAACGACGTCTTCGGCGTCGACTCGCAGGGCAACATCTTCCTGCCGAGCGTGGGCCCGGTGCAGCTGGCCGGGGTGCGCAACGATCGACTCACCGACGCGGTGCGCGAGGCCATCCGCCGCAGCTACCGCGGAACCTTCGGCGTCTACACCAACCTGCTCACGTCGAGCCCGGTGGCGGTCTTCGTGACCGGCGGCGTGCCGCGCCCCGGCCGCTACGCGGGCATCCCGAACGACTCGGCGCTCTTCTTCCTCGACCAGGCCGGCGGCATCGACGCCGACAGCGGCAGCTTCCGCGACGTGCGGCTCATCCGCCAGGGGCAAGAGATCGCGACGATGGATCTCTACGAGTTCCTCCTGCGCGGCACGATCCCGACCCCGCAGTTCGAGGACGGCGACACCCTGCTGGTCGGGCGGCGTGGCCCCGTGGTGGAGGTGCGTCGCCCCGATCACGAGACCCTCTACGTCGAGCTCGAGGCGGGCGGTGACGCGACGGGCGCGCAAGTGCTCGAGGTCGTCAGCAGCGGCGCGCGCGTCAACGGCGTGACCCTGCGCGGCATGCGCGGCGACCAGTCCACCGTGCGCACGCTCGACCTCGCGGAGCTGTCGACGCAGGCGCTGTCCGACGGCGACGTGCTGACCTTCCGCGCGGATCTGCGCCCGGACTTCGTGATCGTGCACCTCGACGGGGAGTTCCTCGGGCCGAGCGAGCTCGCGGTGCGCCGCGGCACGCGCCTGCTCGACCTGCTGAACTACGTGCCGGTCGATCCGAGCCTGGCCCAGACCGACGCGGTCTACGTGCGGCGGGACCGGATCCGTCGCGAGCAGCGCCAGGCGCTGCAGGACAGCCTCGACCGGCTCGAGCGCACGACGATGCTCGCCCTGAGCGACACCGCGAACGAGTCGCAGATCCGCGTCCGCGAGGCGGAGCTCGTCCGGACCTTCGTCGAGCGCGCGCGCGACATCGAGCCGCTCGGGCTGATGGTGACATCGAGCGCGGGCCGGCAGCTCAACGTCATCCTGCAGGACGGCGACACGGTGGTGATCCCGCCGCGCACCAACGTGGTGCACGTGGTGGGCGAGGTGAACATCCCCCACGCCGTGATGTACCGGCCGGACCTCAACGTGCACGACTACGTGCGCATGGCGGGCGGCTACAGCCAGCGCGCCAACCGCGGCGAGTTCATCATCCGGCGCGCCAACGCCGAGATCGAGGTCGCCGGCTGGGACACGCCGGTCCACCCCGGTGACCAGCTCATGATCGCGCCGTCCGTGGACGAGAAGTGGCTGCAGAACGGCATCGACCTGGCACAGGTCGTGTATCAGATCGCGGTGGCCGCCTCCGTCGTCCTCAGGCCGGCCCTCTAGGAGCATTGCCAATGAAGATCGCAGGTCACGAAGTCGGTCCCCGCCACCCCTTCTTTCTCATCGCGGGGCCCTGCGTCATCGAGAGCCCGGACCTCTGCTTTCAGGTCGCGGAGACGATGAAGGGCATCACCGATCGCCTCGGCATCCCGTACGTCTTCAAGGCGAGCTTCGACAAGGCGAATCGCACCAGCACGGGGTCGTTCCGCGGACCGGGCATGGAGGAGGGCCTCCAGGTGCTGGCACAGATCCGCGACAAAGTTGGCGTGCCCATCCTGACCGACATCCACGAGAAGGAGCAGGTCGACGCGGTCTCCTCCGTGGTGGACGTGATGCAGACGCCGGCGTTCCTCTGCCGACAGACCGACTTCATCCAGGCCGTCGCGAAGCCGGGCAAGCCCGTGAACATCAAGAAGGGCCAGTTCCTCGCGCCCTGGGACATGAAGAACGTCGTCGACAAGTGCCGCGAGGTCGGCAACGAGAACGTCATGGTCTGCGAGCGCGGCGTCAGCTTCGGCTACAACACGCTCGTAAGCGACATGCGCGGGCTGGCCCTCATGCGCGAGACCGGCGCGCCGGTCGTCTTCGACGCCACCCACTCCGTGCAGCAGCCGGGCGGCCAGGGCAGCACGAGCGGCGGCCAGTCGCAGCTCGTCCCGGTCGTGGCGCGCTCCGCCATCGCCGCGGGCGTCAGCGGCGTCTTCATGGAGACGCACCCCGACCCGTCGAAGGCGCTGAGCGACGGCCCGAACATGTGGCCGCTCGAGCGCATGGAAGAGCTGCTGAGCGTGCTCGTCGAGATCGATCGCGCGGTCAAGAAGCAGCCCTACGCCGAAGGCCTGTGAGATGCGCGAGCGCGCGGCGCGGTTGAAGCTCCTCGTCCTCGACGTGGACGGCGTGCTCACGGACGGCTCGCTCGTCTACTCCGCCGAGGGAGAGCAGCTGAAGGTCTTCCACGTCCGGGACGGCCTCGGCATCAAGCTGCTCCAGCAGCAGGGCATCGAGGTCGCGGTGATCAGCGGCAAGGTCGGCGGGCCGCTGAAGCGGCGCCTCGACGACCTCGGCGTGCGCCGCGCCTACCTCGGCCGCGAGGACAAGAAGGTGGCCTTCCAGGATCTGCTCGAGGCCGTCGGCTGCGCCGAGGACGAGGTCGGCTACGTGGGCGACGACCTCATCGATCTCCCCGTCATGCGCCGCGTCGGCCTGCCGATGAGCATCGCCGATGGACACGCCTGCGCGCGCGAGGCGGCCGCCTTCGTGAGCACCCTCCCCGGCGGTCGCGGCGCGGTGCGCGAGATCGCCGACGCCATCCTCGACGCGCGGGGCGAGCGCGAGGCGGCCTACGCGCGCTACCTCGAGGAGCACGGCGGATGACGCGCTTCCACGTCGTCGTGCCGGCCCGGTACGCCTCGGAGCGCCTGCCGGGCAAGCCGCTCAGCGACATCGGCGGTGCGCCGATGGTCGTGCGCTGCATGCAGGTCGCGCAGCGCGCGGGGGCGGAGCGCGTGCTCGCCGCGGTCGACGACGCGCGCATCGCCGAGGCCGTCGAGCAGGCAGGCTTCGTGGCGGTGATGACGTCGCCGGATCACGCGAGCGGCACCGACCGGCTCGCCGAGGTGGCCGCGAAGGAGGGCTTCGGGGACGAGGACATCGTCGTGAACCTGCAGGGCGACGAGCCACTCGTCCCGCCCGCCCTCCTGTCGGCGCTCGCCTCCGCGCTCGAGCTACACCCGCGGACCGGCATCGCGACCATGGCCACACCCATCCGCGAGGCGGCGTCGCTCTTCACCGAGAGCGTCGTCAAGGTCGTGACCGACGACGCGGGCTTCGCGCTGACCTTCAGCCGCGCGCCGATCCCGTGGGTCCGCGGCGTCTTCCCCACCGAGTCCCTGCCCGACGGCGTGCCTTTCCTGCGGCACCTGGGCCTCTACGCCTACCGCGCCTCGACCCTGCGTCAGGTGAGCGCGGCGCCGCAGGCTGCGATCGAGAAGGCCGAGTCGCTCGAGCAGCTCCGCGCGCTCGCGATGGGCATCCGGATTCACGTCACG
Source organism: Sandaracinaceae bacterium (assembly GCA_040218145.1). Classification (GTDB taxonomy): domain Bacteria; phylum Myxococcota_A; class Polyangia; order Polyangiales; family Sandaracinaceae; genus JAVJQK01. The sequence continues at coordinate 159,503 of JAVJQK010000109.1, forward strand.
GTCCTCGACGAGGCGCCCCCCCACGGCGTCGACACCCCCGAAGACCTCGAGCGGGTGCGCTCGCTGCTCGCGTAGAACGCTGGCGCCATGTCCTCCTCTCCCTCGAAGCGCCTCGGCCGCGTCGGCACGTTCTCATTGGGGATCGCCCGCATCCCAGACCTGGCGACCATGCTCGACGCAGACGCGGTGGTGTGGCCAGCGCCTGCTCGACGGATAGACACGGTCGTCGGGTGGGGACGAAAGCCGAACACCCGCACGGCGCGCGCGTTCGCGGCGAGGCGAGGGCTCCCGTTCCTCGCGCTGGAGGATGGCTTCCTCCGCTCGGTGGGGCTCGGCGTAGAGGGCGATCCGCCTCTGTCGGTGGTCGTGGACGAGGAGGGCATCTACTACGACGCCAGTCGCCCCTCCACGCTCGAGCGGCTGGTCCGAGAGACTCGACTCGACGACGACGAAGCGGCGCGGGCTGCGGCGGCGATCGACGCGATGCTCGGCGCGAAGCTCTCCAAGTACAACGACGCGCCCGTCCTCGCGCTCCCGAGGACCTCGCGTCAGCGCGTCCTCGTGGTGGACCAGACCGCGAACGACATGTCACTCGAGCTGGGACGAGCGTCCGGGTTCGACACGATGCTCAGGGCGGCGATCGACGAGAACCCCGAGGCGGAGATCATCCTCAAGACGCATCCGGACGTCGCCGTGGGCCGGAAGCGTGGCCACTATTCTCGACGAGACGCGGGCGGTCGCGTCGTCCTACGCACCGAGCGCGAGAACCCGATCTCACTGCTCGAGCAGGTCGACCGGGTCTACGTCATGACGTCGCTCCTGGGCTTCGAGGCGCTCCTGGCAGAGAAGCCCGTCGTCTGCTTCGGGGCGCCCTTCTACGCGGGCTGGGGTTTGACCGACGACCGCGGGGACGTTCCGTTGGAGCGGCGTGGGTCAGCATCAGTCGAGCAACTGTTCTGGTCGGCCTACGCGCGCTACACGCGCTACCGTGATCCGGAGACGGGCGAGCGATGCGAAGTCGAGCGCGTCATCGAACACCTCCGCCTGCAGCGAGAGGTGGGCGGGGTGAGCGCACGGACGATCGTGGCTGTGGGCTTCTCGGCCTGGAAGCGCGCGTTTCTTCCGAGCTTCCTCACAGGTCCGGGCGTGGACGTGAAGCTGGTGGATGACGCGCCGGCGGCCGCGAAGCACACGAACGCTGCCAGCGCGCTGGTGGTCTGGGGCACCGGCCGCGATGACGTCGATCGTCTCGCTCGCGCGCAGCGACTGCCGGTATGGCGCATGGAGGACGGGTTCCTTCGGTCGGTGGGGCTGGGTTCCGATCTCTACGCCCCGGCATCCCTCGTGGTCGATACGCGCGGGCTCTACTACGACCCCGCCACGGTGAGCGACCTCGAGCACATCCTGGAGACCGCCGAGTTCGGGCCAGCGCTCCTCGACCGCGCGCGCGCTCTGCGCCAGTCGATCATCGAGGCCCGCGTGAGCAAGTACAATATCGGCCGCGTCGGACGTGCCATCCGCGCCACGGGGCGGGACGTGGTGCTCGTCGTGGGCCAGGTGGAGGATGACGCCTCCATCGAGCGGGGGTGCATCGACGTCTCCCGCAACGAAGATCTGCTGCGCCTCGCCCGCATCGCGCGCCCCCACGCTCACGTCGTGTACAAGCCACATCCCGACGTCGTGAGCGGCAACCGCCGCGACTCACTCCCGCTCGCGGTGGCGAGTCGAATGTGTGACCAGGTCGTGGTGGACGCGAGCCTGCCCGACTGCCTCGCGGCGGCGGACGAGGTTCACACCCTGACCTCGCTGGTCGGTTTCGAGGCGCTCCTGCGTCGGCTGCCTGTCGTCTGTTACGGGCAGCCGTTCTACGCGGGCTGGGGGCTCACGCTGGATCGCCACCCTCACCCGAGGCGCACCCGGCGGCTGAGCTTGGATGAGCTCGTCGCCGGCGCGCTCATTCTCTATCCGCGCTACGTCAGCCCTCGCTCAGGTCGGTACACGACTCCGGAGCACATCGTGACGCACCTGGCGATGTCGAAGGACGAACCCGCGTCGCGACTTGGAGGGACCTGGACGGGTCGACAAGCTCGGAAGCTGACCAATCTGGGCAAGGAGCTGTTTCGTGCTCCCTGACTTCGGAATTACCCACGCGCTCCTCCTCCAGGGCCCGGCGGGGCCCTTCATGCGTCGGTTCGCCGAGGACCTCCGCGACGCCGGCATCGCGACCACCAAGGTCCACTTCCACGCCGGCGAGGCCGTGTTCTTTCGCGGCCCGGACGCCGTCGCGTTCCGCGGTCGCTTCGATGAGTTCGCCTCGTTCGTCGACGGCCTCATGGAGGAGCGGGGAATCGACGGGGTGTTCGCGTTCGGTGACTGCCGGCCGCTTCATCGCGTGGCGTTCGAGGTGGCCGAGCGACGTGGCGCGAAGACGTGGGCGCTCGAGGAAGGGTATCTCCGTCCGGACTGGATCACCGTCGAGCGCTGGGGAGTCAACGGGAATTCCCGCATGCCCCGCGACCCGAGCTTTTATCGCGCGCTCGATCTGCCCGAGCCGGACTCGCCAACGCGCGTGGGCCCCTCCTTCCACTACACCAGCTGGTACTCGACGCTCGCGGCGCTCGCGTTCACCCACCTCAACCGTGGGTTCCCGCACTACCGGCATCACAGGCCCCTGAACGCCTGGTACCACACCTTCGTCTGGTGCCGGAACGTAGTTCGGAAGAAGCGTTTCCAGCTCGCCGAGCGGGGGATGCTCGAACGCTTCACGGGCGAGCTGTCAGGCCGCTACTTCTTCGTCCCCCTTCAGGTCCACTGCGACTTTCAGCTGCAGCACTCCCCCTTTGAAGACGTGCTCGAGTTCGTGCACGAGGTCGTCGCCACCTTCGCGGAGCGGGCGCACCCCGAACACCATCTCCTCCTCAAACACCACCCGATGGACCGGGCGTATCGCGAGTACGGAGCGCTCTTTCGCGAGCTCGCCCGGCGGCACGACCTCGAAGGTCGACTGCACTACTGTCACGACCTTCATCTCCCGAGCCTGCTGAGACACGCGATCGGAACGATCACGATCAACAGCACGGTGGGCCTGTCTTCCATTCACCATCAGACGCCCGTCGTCTGCCTCGGCACGGCCGTCTACGACATGCCGGGTTTGACCCACCAGGGCGACCTGGCGAGCTTCCTGGACGGACGCCAGCCGCCCGACGGGACGCTCTACGAACAGTTTCGGCGGTACCTGCTCGCGACCAACCAGGTGAACGGTAGCTTCTACAGGCGCTTGCCGGGTTTCTCGCGCGGGGCTGGCCTGCGTTGGTTCCCCAATCCACCTCCGGCTTGACCCGGGCCCACGGCCCCGGTACGCGGTGCCGGATGTCCAGCTCGAGCAAGCGCGACGCAGCGCGAGGCCAGTACCGAACCACGGTGACGGACTGGTCGCGCGTGGCCCCCTACATCCGGTACCGCTACGAGCGCGCCCGCGAGCGTCTGCCCGCCACGGGGACCGTCTACGAGCTGGGGTGCGGCATCGGCGTCGGGCTCGCCTATCTGGCCCGCACACGGCCCGATCTGCGATTCGTCGGATTCGAGATGAGCGAGGGGGCCGTCGAGTACGGCCGCGAGCAGTTCGCGCAGGTGAAGAACCTACGGCTCGAGGTCATCGGCGATGTGGGCGCGCTCGCCCAGCAGCTCGATCCGGGCGCCTTCCTCGTCGCGCTGGAGGTCCTCGAGCATCTCGACGACGAGACGCTGACGAAGTTCAAGGTCGACGTGATGTCCCGGGTCGACGAGGTGGTGTTCTCCTTCCCCTACAATCAGCAGAACATCGAGGGCACCGACCACCTCCAGTCTTTCGACATCTATGACATCTTCGAGATCTTCCCCGGCTTCGAGACGATCTTCATGCGCCGAGGGTCGATCAAGTTCATCGGACACTGGCGCCGCGCCCCCAGGGCGTACCTGCGAGAGGCGCTGGGCATCGGCGGCGAAGCCAAGTCGGTCCAGGCCATCGCCAACGTCGAAGCGCGTCGGGATCCGCCTTCAACGACCCGTCGAAGCGGCGCGCGTAGGGGATGGCTCGCCCGACTCGGGCGGCGCCTGGTCGATGCGTAGCCACCCCTCCGTGAGCGAGCGATTCCTCGCGACGCTCACGCCCTCGATCGGTTCGCCAATCGCCGCGAGCAGCTCGCTCCCTACGAGCACGCGTGGCCCCTCGCCCGCTTCGCATCCCCGCTCGCCCAGCCAGTTGCCGACGAATCGGTTGTAGCCATCGAGGATCCGCGCATCGTAGCGGTTGCCCTCGAAGCGGTTGAACGCGACGGTGTTGAAGCGGGCGTGGTCTCGTCTCCGGGCGCCCCAGACTGGTGGGTCCAGACATACGTCGGAGAGGCAGTCGTTGGTGCTCAGATCGACGCCCTGGCGAGACGCGAGGATCACCGCCGCGCCCGACTCGGAGCAGTGGCCTCGGAACGAATTCCCTTCGATCCTGTTGTGGTCGGCGGGCTGGTTGCGAGGCGTGTCGCTCTCGCCGCAGTTCTTGTACAGCGCGATCGCCGCGAAGCGATTGTCCTCGAAGTGATTCCCGACGATGAGGTTGTTCGTGGATGCGTCGATCGCGATGGCCTCGCGGCCCAGGCTGCACCGCGACCAACCGTTGTGAACGAACACGCTGTCGCGGATGACCGTGCCCCGACTGTAGGCATCCAGGTACACGGCCGTCAGCGTGGCGTTCCGCACCTCCACGCGTTCGAGAGTCACGTCCCGCGTGTGGGCGCCGATGTAGATGGCTTCTCCCGCCGCGTCGAGGATCCGCACGTCGTGGACGCGGAAGCGTCGCAGCCGCTTCTGCGGATCGAAGTCGGTGATGTCGGGCCCGGCGAACACGAGCCCGCGTCTGTAGCCGCGAAAGGTGCAGTTCGTGATGGTCACGTCTGATGGCGCCGGTACGAGGCTTCGATCGACGTCCAGCGCCCAGGGCATGCGATCCGCGTCCGTCTCGCCTTCGCCCGAGAGCTCGTTTCCACCGCAGTCAAGGCTGACTCCGGACTGCCTGACCTTGAACCGCATCCGGCGCAACGGTCTGTCCCGTGGACAGAGGGTCACGCGCCGACCCGCCCACCCCGGGCCGTCTCCGAGATGCACGATGCGTTGATCTCCCCCGACCACTTGCATCGGCAGGTCTTCGACGCGAATGCACGCCTCGGCGGCCGCAGGGGCGCGAACCCGTTCTGGCGCCGTCGCACAGCTCGTTGGCGACAGCAGCAGCGCCACGACGCAATGCGACCACCGCGGCCACGTGCTAACTTTTCGCGTCTTACTTCTTGGCTTTGGGGGCTCTCCGACCATGCTGGTCAACCACGTCCTCTCGAGTGAAGCCCGCTCGGGCATCTTCGACGCGATCTTCGCCTACTTCGAGCGCTTCAAGCCACCTGGGGCGGAGCTGGCGGTGTCGACGGCGCCGCTCGCGGGCGCCGACCTCCACCACTTCCACCGGCCGCACCTCGAGACAGACCTGGGCGACAGAGCGGTGGTCACCGTTCACCATGATCCCCGCGACCCCGACCCCTGGGTTCTCTGGGACCGCTTCGCGCCTCGCTACGCCGAGGCTCGCCACGTCGTCTGCCTCAACAGTGGCCAGCGACGCTTCCTCGAAGAGCGTGGGCTGACGCGGTCCAGCGTCATCCCCCACGGCTACAACGCCGACGTGCTCACCCCGAAGGAGGCCGGGCTCGAGGACGGCCCCATCACTCTGGGGGTGGTCTCCAAGTTCTACGAGCGCAGGGTCAAGGGCGAGGCTCTCCTCATGGAGATCGCGCGGCGCCTCCATCCGGACTCCTTCCGATGGCTCCTCGTGGGGGAGAACCGGCTCGTGACCGCGGAGGCGCTGAGCCAGCTCGGGTACGAGGTCCGCCTCTTCGATCACCTCCCCTACCGGCTCTTCGGTCGGCTCTACCACGAGATGGACTTTCTCCTGGTATGCAGCACGTTCGAAGGGGGCCCCGCGAACATCCCGGAGGCTCTCGGCACGGCTACGCCGGTGATCTCGACCCGGGTCGGATTCGCTCCCGATCTCGTCGAGGACGAGGAGAGCGGCCTCCTCCTTTCGGGCGACCCCGACCGCGACGCGAAGCGCATCTGGCGCCTCGCGGACGTCGACGATCCTCTCCGTGCCACTCTGGCCGCGGGTGCGCGACGCGCCCGCGAGGAGACGCCGACGTGGCGGGAGGTGGTGACCCGGCACTTCGAGCTCTACGAGGCGCTGCTCGGAGGTACCCGATGAGCGGTCACTTTCGCTTCCTGTTCGCCGACGACATCCACATTCACGAGCGCAACTTCAAGCCGCTTTTTCGCTATGTCGACAAGAAGTCGATACCACTCGAGACTCATCGCGAGCATGATGACCTGAAGCGCAGGCAGGGAGACTACGACAGCGATCCTGCGCTCAGGCCGCGAGTCGAGGCGTTGCGAGCGCTGGATCGAGACTCGCTGTTCTCCTACGCGCACGACCATCGCCTCGTGCCGATTCGTGTCTTTCCCCTGGCTCGGGCGGAGGCCCTGGCCTTCGCGCTGGCGACCCGCGACCACTGGCACGCCTCCCCGGTCTCCGCCGCCGAGCGCGAGGTGTTCGACCGACTCTATGAGCGCGACCGAGACATCCTGCTCTGGAACATGGCCGCCGCGTGCTTCTGGATAGACGCCTGGACGGACACCCTGTCCAGCTTCGACGTCCCCCCGACCCACGCGTTCGTCTTCAGCGGATCCCTCATCTACGGACGAGTTCTGATGGAGCTCTGCAAGCTCCAGCGGACACGGTGCTTCGTGCTCGAGGCGAGCTTCACGGGCCGCGAGTTCTATCTCGAGGAGCGATACACACCGATCGCGAACCGTTCGAGCATCCGTCACCGCGCGGTCCGAGACGCCCTGCGCCTCCCGGAGGCGGCCATCCCGCGAATGCGCGAGCGCGCGAAGGCGCTGCAACGCGTCCACCTCGCCGCCAACAAGAACGTGCAGCAGCCGGACGCAGCCGACTTGCCTCGATGGGCTGAGCCGGACCGCCCCACATGCCTGGTCCTCGGTCAGGTCGCGAACGACTTCTCGATCATCGAGCAGAGCAGCGGCTACCTCTCATCGATCGCCTTCTACGGAGAGCTGGTCCAGGGGCTGCTGGACCAGACTCCCTACAACGTGATCTTCAAGGGTCATCCCTGGGAGCACAAGAAGACGCATCTTCGGCGCCCCCTCACCAAGGAAGCGATGCTCACGCTGCGCGCCTCGCTGCCGGACGCGCAGCAGCAGCGCTTCGCGGTCCGAGAGCACGACAACCTGGTCTCCATCGGCAACGTCGTCGACCGAGTCGTCCTTCTCAGCTCGCAGGGTGGGATCGAGCTGGCGTACTACTGCGGCCTCAAGCCGAGCACCCTCGGTCATGCGTTCTGGGGAGGCGCCGGTTTCAGCGACGACTACGCTTCGCTCGACGAGCTTTTCGCCGACATCGCCACGGGACGCACCCGTGCGCTCCTCGATCTCGACGAGGTCGAACACCTATACGACTGGCTGACCCGCTATCTCCAGCTTCACCTGGTCACGGAGCGCACGGCTTCCATCAGTCAGGTTCAGCGCAAGCTGGAGTCAGCGCCTCAGATCTTGCTCCGAACCGAGCCTCCCAGCTCGGCACAGAGCGCGATCGAGCGTCCCCTCTCCGAGCGAACGGTCCGCAAGCTCCGCAAGCTCCAGCGCGACCCCCGCTCGTTCTTTCGCGACGCAAAGTGGGTACGCAAACTGCGCGAGCGCTGATCCGCGTCCTCAGGGGCAGCTCGCGATGCACTCGTTGCCGGGCAAGTAGCTCCCCGACAGGCAAGCGTACGCCCCAGTCATGACCCCGCAGTTCCCCGTGACCCGACCGGGGTCGGCGACGAAGCAGCTCCCGCCGCACATGCTCGAGCAGGACGCTGCGCCCGCGTTGCAACCGGCCGCGCAGGTCAGCAGCACCTGACGTCCCGTCCCGGCCGCCACGACGGTAGAGGAGCTGTTGTGACGAAGCCAAGTCGTCGTGATGCCGAGCCCCCAGTGCTCCAGAAAGCAGCTCGGGTGGACCTCGTCGGGGGGTGGGACCGCCGCGAGCCCAAAGGGCTTGTCCGCGACGACGACGTCGTGCATCGACACGAACGGAGCGGTCGTACTGAACTCGTTCCGCTCGAGCGCGGTCTCCCGGTCAGCGATGAAGACCGAGACGCGATTGTCGACGAAGACGTTGTCCTCGATCCGGTTCCACATCGCCCAATCGCGAAAGTACGTGTCTCGGTCGATGAGACGGTACCAGTTGCCGTCGCTCGCCCCCCGCGCGAGCTCGTCCAACCGCTCCGAGTAGGACCAGCCCTGCCGCGCAGCGATCCAGACGCCTACGCCCGTGCGCGCCCGATCTTGTGACAGCTCCATGTCCCTCGCCGGATGCTCGGAGATGCGGTTGTCCACGATGACGTTCCAGTCGGATCGGGTCCGGCGAGGGATGCCAACCTCCGCGCGAGAGAGGTCGCCCGAGGGCTCACCGACGTTCTTGAACAGGAAGATCCCGCCCGCGCAGTTGTCGCGAATCTCGGATGTCTCGATCAGGTTGCCCGAAGCGGAGTCGATGGCGATGCCCTCTCTGCACCAGAACGCTCCCTCGCGAACCCTGTGGCCATTCGACGCCACCAGTGCGCCACGCACCGTGAAGCCTCGGCTCTCACGCTCGATGTAGATGCCCACGGATCCGCTGTCGGTGACCACCATGGAGTGCTCCGTCCCGGGCCACGGATCGGCGCCATCGCGGCCCTCGACGACCCAGTCGGTCGCGTAGGCGGCGCCGAAGATGCCGTTACCCCAGACATCGTGCACGTACGAATCCACGATTCGAACGCCGTCCGGCCACCACTTCCGGAAGTCGTCCTCCTGCACGCTGGCGGGGAAGACGGGCGGAGCGTCCGGGTCACCGTTGGGCGCCTCGCCACGAGAGCAGCTCGCGGTTCCGTTCAAGCAGGCGAACTCGAACCGGCGCATGTTCTCGAGCTGCTCGAAGTCGGGGTAACCGACGCTCGACACCTCACAACCCAAAGGCGTGCGCGCGTAAGCCCAACGACGCAGATCCACGCCGTGGGCAGTCCAGTGCTGCACCTCGCAGCGATCGAGCGTGAATCCGTCGACCGGAAAGTCCGCGACGTATCCCGATCCCCGGCAGCCACTCACCCCCGGGTCATCGACGTAGTACGGCATCGTCACGACCCCGCTCATCCCGCGGCCGGGCACCGTCGAGGTCACGCCCCGGCCGTCGATGGAGCCACCGCCGCACTGCACAGTGATGTCCCGGGCGCCGACGAGCAGCTGTTGGTTGAGATCACACCCGTCCTGGAACTCGAAGGTGTAGCCCTCGAACTCGACCACGAGCGGCCGCTCGACGTAGTAGGAGCAGTCCACCAGGCAGCGGCGCGCGAGGGTATCGCACGAGAGGCCTTCGTACTCGAACACGAGCTCTTGCCGCGCCGCTGCGCCGGTGGTCGCGGAGTCCCCACCGCATCGCGTTGCAGCGAGCGAGAGGAGGGCCAACGGCAGCCAAGGGATGGACTTGCGCATGCAAGCTACATCTCACCCGCAAACACATTTGTCAAGACCGTCGAGGAGGCGGAACGCAGCGAATCTGGCGAGAACCGGGCCTCAGCCGACCAGGAAGATGACCCAGGCGAGGGCGCAGACGCGGAGCACGAGGGTGAAGGCGACGAGGCGATAGGCCTTGGTGCGGGAGTGGTCGCGGCTCTTCCAGAGTCCGACGAGCACGGGGGTGTTCATCGCGAGCACGACGGTGATGAGCCCCGCGAGGGCGCCGCTCAGGGCCGCGCCTTCGAGGCGGAACTTGGTGATGAGCACGAAGCTGCCCACGAGCACGACCCAGGTGATGCGGGCGAGGGTCCGCGCGAGCTTGGGGTCTTCGATCCAGGTCATGCCGACCGGAGGGTGAGGCGACGGCGGGGGCGCGGCAAGTCAGCGGCGGCTGCGCGCGCGGATGACCATGGCCGTCAGGTTGAGCGAGAAGGTGAGCGCCAGGAGGACGAAGACGGTCCCGAAGAGGCTGCCGCGCGCGGCGTCGACGTTCGGGCTCTGCGTGCTCAGGGCGTACACGTGGTAGCCGAGGTGCATGAACATGTCGCGGAGGTCGGTCGGCAGGCTCGGCAGGTAGCTCGCCGCGCCGGTGAAGAGGATGGGCGCGACCTCGCCCGCGCCGCGGCTGACGGCGAGGATGATGCCGGTCAGGATGCCGCCCCGCGCGTTCGGCACGACGATCTGGAAGACGGTCTGGAAGCGCGTGGCCCCGAGCGCGAGCGCGGCCGAGCGGAGGTCCTGCGGCACGGCGCGCAAGGCCTCCTCGGTGGTCACGATGACGACGGGCAGGGTCAGCACGGCCAGGGTCAGGGAGCTCCAGAGGACGGCCGGCTTCCCCCAGACGGGCTGGCCGTCGTAGAGGAGCGCGTCCAGGCCGCGGCCGACGAAGAGGATGAAGAAGCCGAGGCCGAAGAGACCGAAGACGATCGACGGGACGCCCGCGAGGTTCACGACCGCGGCGCGCACCCAGGCCGCGAGGCGCGAGCCGCGCGGGGCGTACTCGGCGAGGTAGACGCCGGTCAGGATGCCCACCGGGACGACCGCGACGGTCATCAGGAGGGTCATCATCACGGTGCCCCAGATGGCGGGCCAGATGCCGCCCCCGATGAGATCGGCCGAGGGGCCCTCGGTGAGGAAGGCGACGCTGATCGACGGCGCCCCGAGCACGACGACCTGCCCGAGCACGATGAGCATCAGGGCGAGCACGAGCGCGACGCTCAGGCCCGTGGCGCCCGCGAGGATCCAGTCGCCGCCGGTGAGCTTCACGCCCGGGCCCCCGCGGTGAGGCGCCGGTGGAGGCGCGCGATGACGGCCGCGCCGAGGCGGTTGAGCGCGAAGGTGATCAGGAAGAGCAGCACGCCGAGGAGGAACAGGACGCGCCAGTGAGGGTCGCCCTGCGCGACCTCGCCGAGCTCCGCCGCGATGGTCGCCGTCACGGTGCGGGCGCTGGTGGTCGGGTCGAACAGCTCCATGACCGCGGCGTTGCCGGACGCCATGAGCACGACCATGGTCTCGCCGATCGCGCGGCCGAAGCCGAGGATCACCGCGGCCGCGATGCCGGGGAGCGCGGCGGGGAGGACGACGCGCAGGGTCGTCTGCCACTTGCGCGCGCCCAGCGCCATCGCCGCCTCGCTCAGCTCCCGCGGCACGGCGCGCAGCGCGTCCTCGCTGATGGTGAAGATCATCGGGATCACGGCGAGGCTCAGCCCGAGCGCGGCGACGACGGCGTTGAGCCGGTAGGTGAAGCCGAACGCGTCCTGGAGCCAGGTCGCGAGCACGATGAGCGCGAAGAAGCCGAGCACGACGCTCGGGATCGACGCGAGCAGCTCGAGGCAGGGCTTGAGGATCTCCCGCGCGGCGCGCGGCGCGTACTGCGAGACGAAGATCGCGGAGCCGACGCCCATCGGGACGCTGATGAACATGGCGACGGTGGTCACCTTGAGGGTGCCGACCAGGAGGGGGACGACGTTGAGCTTCGACGGCGCGCCGACGGGCTGCCAGACGAAGACCGCGTCCTCGTAGCCGGGCCACTCGCGCGGCAGGAACAGCGCGTCGAGGCCGCCGATGTCGGGCCAGAGCGCGGTCTCCCAGAAGAGAGGCAAGGCCTCCTTGAGGATGAACGCGAAGATGAGGGCGATGGCCGCGATCGCGAGGAAGGCGACGGCGGTGATCGCGCGCTCGGCGAGGCGATGGGACAGCGGGGTGGTCGGGCCTCGCCCGAGCGGGAGCGGGCCGCCCTCTGCCGCCTCATCGGCTCGGCTCATGGAGAGACCCGCGCGGTGCGGACCTGCGGCAGGGGGTAGTAGCCCGCCGCGTCCACGAGCCGCTGGCCGTCCGGGCTGCGCGCCCAGGCGATGAAGTCGGCGGCGACGCCGCGCGGCGCGCCGGCCGTGTAGATGAGCAAGGGTCGTGACAGCGGGTAGCTGCCGTCGAGCGCGCTCTCGGCGGTGGGGGCGACGGCCCGTCCGTCGTCGGTCACGATCGGCACCGCGCGCACGCCCTCGCCGAAGCCGATACCGCCGTAGCCGACGCCGACGGGGTCGCGGCTGATGGCGTGGATGACGGCCGCGGTGCCGGGCAGGGTCTGGGCCTCGCTCGCGAAGTCGCGGTCCTGGAGCACGCGCTCCTTGAAGTAGGCGTAGGTGCCGGAGCTGTTCTCGCGGCTGTAGAGCACGACGCGGCCCGGCGCTCCGCCGAGCTGCGCCCAGTCGTCGATCTGGCCCCGGAAGAGGGCCGCGAGCTGGGCGAGGGTCAGCGACTCGATGGGGTTGTCGCGGTGCACGTACACGGCGACGGCGTCGATGGCGACGGGCACGCCGCGCGCCTCGACCGCCCGGTTGCGCTCGAGGTTGCGCCGCTCGCGCTCGGTGATGGGGCGGCTCGCGGTCGCGAGGTCGGTGGTGCCGTTGATGAGGGCGGCGAGCCCGGTGCCGCTGCCCCCGCCCGTGACCTGGATGGTCGTCTCGGGGTGGGCCCGCATGTAGTCCTCGGCCCAGCGCTGGGTGAGGATCACCATGGTGTCCGACCCACGGACGCTGAGCCGCGCCGCGCCCTGCGCGTCTCCACTGCAGGCGACGCCGCAGAAGACGGCCGCGAGCGCGAAGAGGATCACGGACGGGCGGTTCATGGGCACTCTCGACGTACGACACATCCGGACACGAGCGAGCCGGGACGTGTAACAGGATGGAGAAATCTTGCGAGCCTGTCCCGACACAAAGTGACTTCGGGGCCGGCGCGAAGCGTTCGTGCGCGTGGCCACGGGTCCGGCTTTTTGATACTCCGTCCCGCGTGAGTCGGTTGCGGTGGCTGCTCGCGCTCGCGCTGGGCCTCTGGCTGTCGGCGGGCGCCGCGCATGCGCAAGATGGCTCCGAGGAGGCGCCGCCCGAAGAGGCCCCCCCGGCGCAGCCCGCGTTGACGCCGCCGAGCCTGATCGAGGCGCCGCCCGTGTCGCTGCCCGAGGGCGCGGACCCCCTGCCCGACGACGCCTCGGTGGAGCTCCAGATCACGATCGCCGCGGACGGGACGGTGAGCGAGGTCCAGGTGCTGACCCCGCTGCGCGAGGACGTGGACGCGCTGGTGATGGAGGCGGCGCAGCAGATGCGCTTCGAGCCGGCTACGCGCGACGGCGCGCCGATCCCGGCCCGGGTCCGCTTCCGCTACCGCATCACGCCGCCCGCGCCTCCGCCCGAAGAGGCGCCGCCGGAGGAGCGCCGCTCCGCCGCGGAGGCGATGCAGGCCGAGGCCCCGCTCGGCGGCGACCCGACCGGGCTGGACGTCTCCGAGATGGAGGCCGACGTGCAGGAGCTGGGCGTGACCGCGGTGACGGACCGTGTGGAGCCCGGCGCGGCGGAGCGCATCACGCTCTCGGCCGAGGAGCTGACCACGGTGCCCGGCACCTTCGGCGAGCCGCTGCGGGTGGTGGCCACCCTCCCCGGCGTGGCCCGCAGCCCCTTCGGGCTCGGCTTCTTCCTCGTCCGCGGCGCGGCGTTCAACAACACCGGCTTCTTCGTCGACGGCTTCCCGGTCCCGCTGCTCTATCACCTCGGCGCGGGCCCGGCGGTGATCTCGAGCCGGCTCGTCTCGGAGCTCAACTTCTACCCGGGCGGCTACCCCGCGATGTTCGGCCGCTTCAGCGCGGGCGTGATCTCGGTCGAGACCGAGGCCCCGGACGTGCGCAGCCCCCGCGGCGAGCTGGAGATCGACATCTTCCGCGCGAGCCTGCTCGCGGTGATCCCCTTCGACGAGCAGCGCGGCTCGATCGCCGTCGCCTTCCGCCGCAGCTACTACGATCTCTTGCTCCCGCTCGTCGTGGACGGGCTCGACATCAACTACACCGACTACCAGGTCCGGACCGACTACCGCGTCGACTCGCGCATGTCCCTGAGCCTCTTCGTCTTCGGCTCGGACGACGTGCTCGACCAGACGGGGAGCTTCGGCGGCGGCATGGCGAGCGAGGGGGTCCAGACCCGGCTCGGCTACGACTTCCAGCGCATCATCGGGCGCATCGACCTGCGCCTGCCGCACCGCGCGCGTGTGCGCCTCAGCGGCATGCTCGGCCGCGACGGGAACACCTTCACCAACTCTTCGCCCGGCTCGGACCCGCTCGTCTTCGCGCTGCAGAACAGCTACGCCGCCTTCCGGCTCGACGCGCAGATCCCCTGGATCGACGAGCTCGAGACGCGCTTCGGGCTGGACATCAACGCGACGCTCTTCGACGTCAACGCGACCGCCTTCGTGCCGAACGGGCTCGGCCAGTACCCCGCGCCGCTCTTCACGCCCCAGGCGGCGCCGATCGATCTGACGGTCGTGCGGGCGCTCGGCGCGTTCTACGTCGACCAGATCATCCGGCTCGGCCCGGTCGAGATCAGCGCGGCGGGCCGCTTCGACTACATGCGCTACGGGGACGTCTCGGAGGTCTTCCCCGACCCGCGCCTCGTGGTGCGCTGGCAGGTGGTGCCGGAGCTGCTCTTGAAGGCGGCGAGCGGGCTCTTCACGCAGCCGCCGAGCGTCTTTCAGATCACACGCCAGACGGGGAGCGCGGATCTGGCGCCGAACCGCGCGTGGCAGAGCTCCGCGGGCCTCGAGCTGACGCTGCCCGAGCGCATCGAGGTCCACACGACGGGCTTCTACAGCCAGATGTTCGACATCTCGCGACAGGTCAACCGGGTGATCAGCACGCCCGAGGGGCCGCGCCGGCAGTTCTTCGTCGCCGACGGCGAGGGGCGCGCCTACGGGCTCGAGCTGCTCATCCGGCGCAAGGTCGAGCGCGGCCTCTACGGGTGGCTCAGCTACACCCTCAGCCGCAGCGAGCGGCGCAACGACGGCGGCACGTGGGAGCCCTTCGTGTTCGACCAGACCCACATCCTGAACCTCGCCGCGAGCTACGCCTTCGACGGCTGGCGCTTCGGCGCCGCCTTCCAGCTCGCGACCGGCCGGCCGACCTCGACCCTCGTGGGGACCATCCAGGACCTCGACGAGGACGGCTTCGACCCGAGCTTCCGCGACATGGGCGAGCGGCTCGACACCTTCACCCGGCTCGACATCCGCATCGACCGCGACTTCGACATCGGCCCGATCCGCGGCTCGATCTATCTGGACGTGCAGAACGTCTACAACGCGACCAACAACGAAGGCGTGCTCTTCTCCTTCGACTACGCGCAGAAGGCCAACTTGCCGGGCCTGCCCATCCTGCCCGCGATCGGCATCCGGGGGATCCTCGAATGAGACGCCTCGCCCTCCCCTTGCTCGCGCTCTTCGCCGCGGGCTGCCTGGATCTCGACTTCGATCCGCCGCACCTGATCAAGGAGGCGCGCATCCTCGGCCTGCGCCCCGAGCCGCCCGAGGCGCAGTTCGGGGAGGACGTCGTCTTCACGACCCTCATCGTCGACGAGACGGGCGCGGATCTGTCGGAGGCGCCGGACGTTGAGCTCCGCTGGACGGTCTGCGTGAGCCTCGCCGCGATCATCCGCGGGGCCGGCCTCGGCGCGGGCAGCGAGCTCGACGACGACTGCCGGGAGGGCGGCGAGGACCTGATCCGGCTCGACACCGAGGGCCTGCCCCCGAACGCGGCGCGGCTGCCGGGCGCGGAGGTGCTCGCGGTGGTGGCGCAGCTGATGATGCCCGGCCCCGGCGGGCCGATGCCCGAGCCGGTCCCCGGCCTCGAGCCCGGGCTGATCGACTCGCTCCTCGTGGTCATCGCGGAGGTCGGCGTGCCGCTCAGCGTGCGGCTCGAGGTCTACCGGCAGGGCGAGCAGATCCTCGTCGGCTTCAAGCGCTTCGCGATCACCATGCGCGCCGACCCGACGACCAACCCGCCGCCGCCGCGCTTCTCGCTCGACGGGGCCTTCGTCAGCGCCCGGGACGGGGACGACCCGACGCTCTGCGTCCCAGAAGGCGACGCGCTCACCGTCGAGGCCGGCGCCGAGGTGGCGCTCGACCCGGACGACGACGAAGAGGCGTGGCTCGAGACCTACCCCGTGTTCAACTTCGACGGGGTGGTGCAAGAGAACGAGGAGAGCGCCTACTACTCCTGGTTCGTGACCGCCGGATCCGTCGCCGACGACATCACCCAGCGCCCGAACGACGACACCACGTGGACGGCGCCGGAGGAGCCCGGCACCTACCCGCTCTGGGTGGTCGTGCGCGACGGGCACCTCGGCATGTCGTGGTGCCGCGTCGACGTCGTGGTTCGCTGAAGTCAGGGCGCGAGCGAGTCGTAGCGCTGGATGCGCAGCGTCTCGTGCTCGCCGCCATACGGCCGCACTCGCCAGGTCGGGCTGTAGGCCACGCTCTCTTCACCCATCGCGAGGATGATCGTGCCACGCAGCTCGGTGTCCCTCGGGACCGGCAGGGCCCCGAGCCGCTCGCCAGTCAGCCCCCAGAGCGAGAGCGAGAGCGTCGCAGGCTCCCCCGCCGCCACCACGCCATGGCCCAGGGCGTACATTCGATTGAAGGGCGCGTCCTCCACGACTCGCCGCGGCGCCAGCTCCCGAGGGTCAGGTGAGAACGGAGACGTCCACAGCTCGGTCCTCTCCCACCGGCCCGCCCCGCTGACCAGCCCGTAAGCCTGAAGCCACACGATGTCGGCCCCATCGGAGTGCGGGTTGAACGCCGCGTCGCCTCCGCTGATGAAGGGCGACGCCAGCTCGCGTCCCCGCGCCGCCCAGATGCTCGCGTCGGGCCAACCGTGATTCAGGAGCACGAGGTCGTTCGCGGCGTCCTCGAGGACCGGCGAGCGCATACTCGTGTCGGTGAGCCAGCTCGTGGTTCCGTCGTGATCGACTCGCAGGATGTCTCCGCCCGGGACCACGAAGATGGCGACGAAGTCTTCACCGAGCATCACTCGCTGCGCCCCTCGCTGTCCGCGGAGAGCCGCCGTGTCGAGGCTCGCGAGCAACCTCACTCCGCCTGGCAGCGATCGAGACAACCGCAGGACGTGCAGATGGGTGACACTCCCGGCGGCTGTGTACTGCATCAACGTGATCACGGCCTCGGTCGCGCTGACGGCCATTGGCCCCGCGAGGCAGCCACCGCTACGTCGGTCGAACGAGCGCGTGCGCAGGACGTGACGCACCGGGCCCTCGTCGCTCCCCACGACGTGAAGCCGCCACCCCTCCCGCCACCAGCCCCTACGGAAGGCGAAATGGAACGCGCCGTCCGAGTACGCCCCGAGGATTCCGGCGAAGTCGATTCGCGGCCCGTCGTACGGGTGCCAGTCGACGTCGAGGCGACGGCATCCCTCCGCGTCCGCACAGGGTCGGAACACGAGCTCCCCGCCCGCGGCCGCGATCGGATCCTCCGCGGTGAAGGCATAACAGGTCTCCGGCAGACCCTCGACTCGGTTCCAAGAGGCGGCTGGTGCTCCGCCGTCGACCGCCCCGGAATCCCTCCCGCTGTCTTCGTCACGAGCGCCCGCGTCTCGCGCAGAGCCATCGACGCCGGCGTCGCTCTCTTCGTCGCCGCCACAGCAGGCCGCGAGGGCAAACACCGCGGCGGCCACCCCCGCGAAGACCGCTCGCCGCTTGACCACCGGGGCCGCCTCAGAAGAGGGCATCGAGTGAAATCTCCCCGCCCGTCATCTGGTCGTGACGGACGCCGTACGGGCGCCAGCCGTAGCTCGAGTCGGCGACGACCAAGCTCACCCCACTCGAATGGCCGTGTGCGGGTCCGACCAGGCTCGCACCCACGACATGACTGCGCAGCACCTGGACTTCGCTACCGTCGACGGCGAACACGGCCAGCGTCAACTCGCCGGACTGCGACGCCGAAAGCGCCCACGAGCCGTCCGGCAAATAGGTGAGCGCGTACCCGTCTCCGGGCGCTCCGCTCCCAGAGACGAGCGTCTCCATCCCTCCGGTCCAGGTGTCGACTCGAACCAGCCCGACGGGAGCTGTCGCTTTCGTTCGAGCCAAGACCATCAACCACCGCCCAGACGCATCGATCGCCGCCGCCAGCGTCTCCTCCAGTGTACCGGTCAGCCGGATATCCGCCCGCTCCAGACGCCTCAGCTCCAGGACCCGAAGGCGGGTGGAGGGAGCGCCGTCCAGCCGCCCTCCAACGGCGATGAGACGACCTGCCTGGCTCGAGAGCAGGTAGACGGCGTCCTCGTGAGGCTCCTCGAGCTCGAGCGGCGGAACCTCGACCGATGAGAGCCGGCCGCCCTGCAGTCGCGCGACGACACGCACGGTCCGCGCGCTCATGTCGACGCCCACCATTCGCACGCGGTCGGTGCTTCGGAGGGTCGAGGCGGGCGCCGAGGAGCCGAACCAAGTCAGGCTCGGGTCCCATTGCCAGCGCTCCGTCAGGAGTGGGTCGATGGCGTCCTCACCGCCCAGCGGGCGGTCCATCAGCTCGGCGCTGAGCATGTCGCTACCAAAACGAAAGCACAGCTCGCCCGAGGACAGACAGTCGCGGACCAGATAGGGCACCGGGAACGCGGAGAAGCACTCTGGACAGCTCCCCGGTCCGAACATGGCGGCACCAACCAGGTCTCCGACATCGAGTCCTCGCGCATCCTCGAACCCGTAGGTCTCCTGGAACCGCCCCGAGATGAAGTGACTGGTCAGGCGCCGATCGAGTGGGTCGCAGGTCGCGAGGTTGCACCCGAAAGCGGCGGGTGGCGCCATCGGATCGGGCGGCAGCGCGTAGGCATGCCCATGACCCCACACGACGGCGTTGACACGGCGGTGGAGAAGCGGGCCGCTGCCTACCTCGTCGAGGACTCCAAGCCCCCAGGCGTCCTCGGCGAACTGCCAGTGGAGCTCGACCAAGTCGTCCCGGGGCCGTCCCGTCGCGGCGGACCCTTCGGTGGGCCGGTAAGCCAGGACCCACTCCGTGTCGACCTCAGCCCCCCGGGTCTGGCCCGCGACCGCTTGACCGGTCCAGCTCGGTCCATACGACAGCAAGCGCCACGGGGAGTTCACGTCGAGAAAGTCAGACTCGACATCAACCGGGCATCGCAACTCGCAGGCCGTCCTGGCCGCGATGCTGTCGTCTACCGCATCCTCGCAGTGGCACCACCTGAAGCCCGTCTGGACCGTGCCCTCCACCGTCGCGCCCACGACCGCGCCGAGCCCGGACAGCCCCCCGTTGGCACGGCCGAAGCCCGCCGGCCCAGCGGGGAGAGAGATCCCGTGGACGTCGATCGCTGGGCACGGATCGGCATCGCAAGCGTCCCCTTCGATGGGGGCTGAATGCGCGAGCTCGGCGTCCAGGTTGCAGTTCGCTTGGGTATTCGGAATCGCGCAGTTGTCGCACCCATCGGGCGCTCCATCCATGTCGGCGTCAGCGCTCCAATCGACAGCCGCATCATCGAAGCCCTGGCAGCGGTCACAGGCGTCCGGCACGCCGTCGCCATCGAGATCGTCCGCCGTGTGGCTGCTCTCCGGAAG
This sequence comes from Sandaracinaceae bacterium, assembly GCA_040218145.1. Classification (GTDB taxonomy): domain Bacteria; phylum Myxococcota_A; class Polyangia; order Polyangiales; family Sandaracinaceae; genus JAVJQK01. The sequence continues at coordinate 179,017 of JAVJQK010000109.1, forward strand.
AAAGGGGCACGCGTCGAACGGTGAGGGCACGCCATCATGGTCCGGGTCGTCGTGATCGCACGCAACCATCTCCCCCGTGTCGTAGGCGTCGCACTCGTCGCCGACCCAATCCTGGTCCACGTCGCAGTGCTGACCATCACAGTCCTGTGGAGACCCAGGAGTCAGGAAGACTGTGGGACAGAGGTCGCGAACGTCCGGCAACCCATCACCGTCCGCATCCGGAAAGACCTGGGGATAGCGAGCCGGGACGCAGGACGCGGCGCCGCTCCCGAGGACGCAGTCGCCTTCCGGGTCCAACACCTGCCAGATCCAATCGATGTTCCGCACCAGCTCGCCGTCGAATCCGTTCCCGACGTCGAACTGCCAGATCATCGGCTGGGTCCGGCAGCCTAGTCCCCCACCGTCGCGGAACTCGGAGAGAGCCGCGACGATGGGCCCCTCCGGGTCCGCGAACGCGTCGATGGGTCCGCCCGAATCTCCGTAGTGCAATACGTCCGTCTCGAAACACAGATGAGAGGACACCCCCTCCGGAATGAGCGCGGGCACCGGAGCGAGCTTCTGCCGCACGACGCCGCTCGCATATCCCCTTGCCCGAACGCTGAACCCGGTGCCAGGGACCATGCAGGCGCGAGGGGGCGCCACGCTTCGCGCGACGACTCCCGCGGGCGCATCATCGTTCAGCTCGACGATGGCCATGTCGTGGTGGATCCAGAAGGAGCTCTGGGGAAGCTCCTCGAGCTCACCGCAGGACGTCGTCACGCCTTCGCCCTTTACGGCGCCCGGGTGAACGAAGCAATCGACGGTGGTTCGATTCTCACCCCCATCGAAGCGAATCAGGATCGGGTTGTCCGTCGTGAAGCAATGCGCTGCCGTGAGCACGAGTCTCGGAGCGATGAGCGTGCCCGTGCACGCCGACGCGCCCGTATCGATACGAACGGTCGCGCTGGAGATCAGCCCGGGTGGGTCGACGGTGGGTGTCGCGCCGCTCGACAGCGTTCGAAGGCTCTCCCGCGCTAGATCAGCGTCGGGGGGGGGGGAGCCGCAGGCAGGACAGAGTAGAGCCAATAGGGCAGCTGCCCGACCTGCCGCTCTCACACTATGAAAACCGAGCTTCACCCGCCACCTCCACGATTGCCATGGAGGTTGGCACATGGGACACGCCGCCGTCAATCAGGCGTTCGCAGCGCGACTGCCGCTACGCGTTTGGGCCGAAGCTCGTGATGATGTAGCCGCCGCTGCGCTCGTCCTTGCTCAGCTCGAGCAGGCCCTTCTTCTCCGCGTCCTCGAGCATCTCGCTGAAGGTGCGGTAGCCGTGGAAGCGCTCGGAGAAGTTGGGGCGCTTGCGCTTGAGGGTCTGCTTGATCATCGAGCCCCAGAGGTGGCTGTCGCGGTCCTGGAAGAGCGCCTCGACGACGTCGAGGATGTGGTCGAGCCCCTCCTGCTGGCGCTCGGCCTCCTCCTCCTTGGACAACTCCTTGCCGCCGCTGCTCGGCTCGGCGCGGGTCGTGGGCACGTCCGCGCCCGACTTGGGGTCGTCCTTCTTGGGCGCCGCCTTCGGCTGGTCGTTGGCCTTCTTGCGCGGCTTCTTGGCGTGCCCGCGCTTGGCGCCGCGCTTCGCGCGCACCAGGTCGTCGTAGTAGATGAACTCGTCGCAGTTCTCGATCAGGAGATCGCTGCTCGAGTTCTTCACGCCGAGGCCGATGACGATCTTGTCGTTCTCGCGGAGCTTGCTGACCACGGGCGAGAAGTCGGAGTCACCGCTGATGATGACGAAGACGTCGATGTGCCGCTTCGTGTAGCAGAGGTCGAGCGCGTCCACGACGAGGCGGATGTCGGCGCTGTTCTTGCCCGAGTAGCTCACGTGCGGGATCTCGATCATCTCGAAGCCCGCCTCGTGCATGGCCCGCTTGCTGCTCTTGTAGCGGTCCCAGTCCGAGTAGGCCTTCTTGACGACGATCTTGCCCTTGTCGAGCAGGCGCTCGAGCACGAGCTCGATGTCGAAGTCCTTGTAGTTGGCGTCCCGCACGCCGATGGCCACGTTCTCGAAGTCGGCGAAGATGGCCAAGTTCGGCGCGGAGTCGTAGTTGTCGCTCAAAGCGCGTTCTCCATATCTGAGTTCGAATGCAAGTAGGTCGCCACCGCGCGCTCGTCAATTCGCGGACGCGTCGGTGGCTGGCGCGTCAGGCGCCGAGGAGCTGGACGATCTCGGCCGGAGTGACCTCGTCGCCACAGGGGAGCCAGGACTGGGTGTGAGGCATCGCCTCCTGAAGCCGCTGCCGCTCGGCGAGGGGCATGCGCCAGAGCACCACCCGCACGCCCCCGCCGTTCTCGGTGAGGACGGCCAGGGTGCGGTCGAGGGGGATCGAGGGCTCCTGGGCGTCGAGCACCACGGCGCTCGAGGGCGGCTCGCCTCGGCCGAGGGCCCCCTTCAGCACCGCCATCGAGGTCACGCCGATCACCTCGGTGCCCGCGGGGGCCGCCGCCATGGCCATCTCGATCATGGAGCGGTCCCGGGTGACGATGATCCAGAGCGCGTCCTCCGCCGTCGGGTCGGTGCCTCCGCGGCGGAGCCCCCAGGCGGGCGTGGCGCGGGTGTGGATCGCGCCGCTGATCAGGTCCTCGTACTCTCGCTGCGCCGCCGCGTCGTCGGCCGGAGGCCGGGCCGTGATGGGCTGGGTCTGGGGAGGAGGCAGCTCCGCGAGGAGCGCGTCGACGATCTCGCCCGCGGTGTTCGGGTGCACGCGGCCGACGAGGGCGTGCCCCAGCGGGCCGCGCACGAAGGCGTGCAGGGCCTGGAGCTGCTCGGGCAGCGCGGACAAGCCGGCCCCATCGAGGGCCTCCTGCAACGCCTCCGACGTGCCCGCCTCTTCGAGCACTCTCCGCAACCGCTGCTCTGGATCGCTCATCGCCGGCCGGAGCATAAGTCGAAGGCCCCGCGCTCTCCAAGATGGCAGACTCCGCGCGATGAGCGCCCCGTACGATCTCTTCGCCGCCTGCGCCGCCGGGCTCGAGCCCCTCCTCGAGCGGGAGCTGGCCTCACTCGGCGCGCTCGACCCCAAGGCGGTGCCGGGCGGGGTCATCTTCGGCGGCCACCGAAAGGCGCTCTTCCGGGTGAACCTGGAGAGCGGCCTCGCGAGCCACGTCCGCGTGCGCGTGGGCCGCTTCCTGGCGCGATCGTTCGAGGAGCTGGAGCGCGAGACGGCGCAGATCCCCTGGGAGCAGTACCTGATCCCGGGGGTGCCGCGGCGCTTCCGGGTCACGGCGAGGAAGAGCCGCCTGCACCACACCGACGCGATCGCCGAGCGGCTCGCGCGGGTGGTCGCGATCCGGCTCGGAGATCATCTGGCCGAGCCCGACCCGAGCGGCGTGCGCGTCCAGCTGCGGCTCGAGCGCGATCGGGCGGGCTGCGCGGTCGACAGCACGGGCGAGCCGCTGCACCGGCGCGGGTGGCGCACCCACGTGGGGCCCGCGCCGCTCCGGGAAGATCTCGCGCGGGCGCTCCTGATCGCGAGCGGCTGGCAGCCCGGCCAGGCGCTCTGGGACCCGCTCTGCGGCAGCGGCACGATCGCCATCGAGGCGGCGACCATGGATCGCGGCATGGCCCCGGGACGCCTGCGGCGCTTCGACTTCGAGCGCACCCCGCTCTTCCACGCCCCCACCTGGGAGAAGCTCCGTGAGGCCGCCGCCGCGCGGGTGTCCGCGGGCGCGAGCCCGATCGTCGCGAGCGACCGGGACGACAAGGCGCTGGAGGCGGCGCGCGCCAACGCGGCGCGGGCCGGGGTGGAGCTCGCCTTCACCCGCTCGAGTCTCACCCAGGCCGAGCCCCCCGTCGCGGACGCGGGCGCGCTGGTCACCAACCCGCCCTACGGGCATCGACTCGGTGAGGGCGAAGACCTGCGGCCCCTCTACGACGCGCTCGGCCGCCGCGCGCAGGAGCTGCCGCCCACGTGGACGGCGGCGCTCTACTGCACCGAGCAGAACCTCGGCCACCGCGTCGCGCGTGGCCTGCGCACCGCGTTCGTGGCCGACGCGGGCGGCCTCAAGATCCGCGCCCTCACCAGCCATCGCCCGGCCGAGGCGGGCGAGGCCTGAGAATCAGAAGCCCTGCTGCGAGCCGACGACGAGGCGCACGCTGGTGATCTGCGCGCCCATGTCGAAGGGCTCCGACCCGAAGGCGAGCAGCAGGTTGAAGGACTGATCGCGGTCGCCGATGGAGCGGAGGCCGAAGCCGAAGCTCATGCGGAGGCGCTCCATGTCGAAGTTCGACAGGTGCTCCTCGAAGACGTTGCCCACCGAGAAGTGGAGCGAGCCGTCGAGCCAGACCCAGATGGGGTAGCGGTACTCGAGCACGGCCACCGCGGCGCTGCGGTCGACGAGCTGGTTCTGGAGGAAGCCGCTCATGACCATCGGGTCGCCACCGAGGTTGACCTGCTCGAGGAAGGGCACGGGGGCGCTGCCGAGCGGGTCGGCGAAGCGCACGATGCCGTAGAGGCCGAAGATCCGGTTCGCGCCCACGTCGAGGAATCCGCCGACCGCGCCGCCGTACTGGATCCAGCGACGGTCGACCGGGTTCTCGAGGTCGAAGCCGAGGCCCGTGTAGCCCTCGACGCGCACGCCATGGCCGGGCGCGGGGCGCGGCTCGCGGGTGTCGATGACGACGTCGAGGCGCTGCCGGTACGCGGTGTAGCCCTCGAAGCCGGGCGGCGTGTCGTACCAGCCCTGCACGCTCGTGGCCTCGCCGAGCGACGGATCGTTGCCCGCGTAGTTGTAGCCGTCGTTCGAGAACTGGTTCCAGATCACACCCGCGCGGAAGCGCACCTCGCTCTCGCGCCAGGGCATGAAGCGGAAGTCCAGGCGGCCCTCCACGTAGTCGCGACGGTAGCGCGAGCGCTGGGCCTGCTGCGTGTCGTAGCCGATCCCCTGATAGATGAAGTCGGGGCGGTGCAGCGCGTCGACGGTCAGGCCGATCTCGGTCTCTTCGCTGGTGCGGATGCGGTCGCTGATCGTGCCGCGCAGCCAGTCGATGCCGCCGAAGGCCGCGGACACGCGAAAGAAGTTGCCCTCGGCCACGCCGGGCGCGTTGTGCCAGAAGAAGAGGCCGACGCTCGGCTGGAAGCCGAAGTCGAAGAACGCGGTGGGCACGAGGCCCGCGCGGCGCTCCTCGAACGTGAAGAAGTCGATGAGGAGCGCGGTCCAGTTCTCTCGCTCGGCCGTGGTGAGCAGCCAGCCGAGGGGCTGACGGATCAGGTACTCGAAGATGAGGTGGACCGGGAAGAAGAGGATCCGCGGGAACCAGAGCATGACCTCGCCCGCGGAGGCCCCGGGCTCGTCGCGGCCGTCGTAGTCGGGCAGCTCGCGCCGCGCGATGGTGGGCTGCTCGGGCTCCGGCTCCGCGTCGGCCTCGTCCGCGTCGCCGTCGGGCTCGTCCGCCTCCTCGGCTGTGACCTCGGCTGTGCCCTCCTCTTCGGTCTCCGCCTCGGCCTCGGTCTCGACGCGGACGGGGACCTCGTCATCCGCGGCGTCGGGGTCGTCACTCGCGGACGCCTCGGGCGGGGGCTCGTCCTCCGCAGCAGAGTCCTCCGCAGCAGAATCCTCCGCAGCAGAGTCCTCCGCAGCGACCGGTAGGTCGGGGTCTGCCTCGGTGTCGTCTTGCGCCGCGGCGCTCCCCGCCGCGAGACCGCACGCCGCGAAGCACAGCACGAAGAATGTGAGCCTCATCGCTGGGGCGCCTCCGCGGTGGCGGGCCGCTCGAGGCCCACGAGCTGGAGCTCACCCGGACCCTTGGCGTACAGGTGCGCCCTCGCGGGCAGCGTGGTCTCTCTCCCGGGCGTCTGCGCGATCACGTCCACCACCAGGTAGGTCGGGTCGGCCGCGCTGGCCGCGAGCTCTGGCAACGCGACGCACACGTAGTGCTCTCGAGACCGGGTGACGCCGGGCGCCTCCGCCGGCTCGAGCGCGGCCCCCACCCACGCGCGCGCCGAGTAACGACGCGTCTCACGCTCGCGGATTCCGCTCCATGTGGCCAGGTCTTGCATGCAGAGCTCGCTGCCGCCCTCCTCTCGAGGTCGTACATAGGGCCACGTCAATGGTGACAAGCGCGTGAGGTACCGCTCGAGGATCCGGTCGCGCCGTCCGGCGAGGATGCGCGCGAGCTCCTGCTCCACCACGGGATCGGCGAAGCGCCCCTGCCGGGCGAGGGCCCGGAGGTGCGGGTCCTGGAAGCGCGCGATGATGCGCGCCATCCACGCCGCGTCGTGCTCGGTGTGTCGGTCGAACGACGGATTGGGATAGCCCGGCCGCCACGCGTCGGGCTCGAAGCGGAAGACGTCGTAGTAGCCGAGCGTGCGGCCCGCCGGCCCCTCCTGCGCCTCGAACCAGGGCCGGGAGAACATGTCGAGCGTGAGCCAGTCGGTGACGATGTGCTCGAAGTCGAGGTAGCCGGAGTGGCCGAAGCGGCGGACCAGATACTCCCACTCGTGCACGATGCCGAAGCAGTCGCCGAAGTCGATCATGTAGTGCCGCACGTAGCCGTCGGGCTGATCGTCCTCGGTCATCCACGCGGCCAGCGTGTTCTCCTGGCGCGAGTCGATGTGGTCGGTCCAGGCGGCGAGCACGAACATGCCGCGGGTCTCGCGGCGGTGCTCGTGCGGCACGACGTCGTTGGGGTCGTCGGGGCGGGTCCCCTGATAGCGCCACGGGCTGATCGGCCGGCCGTCGATGAAGCGGCTGACGCTCGCGCGGTAGCGCCCGTCCGGGAGCTGGAGCGCCGCCTCCATCACGCTGTCGATGTGGTGCTGCTGGAGCGGCTCCTCGACGCCGTTGGTGCGCTCGATGGTCGCCTCGGGGTCGACGACCAGGATGTCGCGGTCGAAGTGGACCACCCGGTTGCACGGCGTCCAGTAGCCGGCCGCGTGATAGATGGCGGCGCCGATGGTGTCGGCCGCGCCGGGTCGCCAGGGCTGGATGGTCCCCTCGGTCTTGAGGAGATAGCGCGCGCCGTTGGCGTCGCGGATCTGGAAGCCCGGGTTGGCGCCGTCGGGCTTGCCGCCGACGATGGTCCACGGCCCAGGGATGGCGAAGCTCTCGCCGCACGCTCCCTGCGCGACCGCCTCGGGGCTCATGAGCCGACGGCTCAGGCGGTTCTGATACCAGCTCGAGTCGGGGACCTCGTCGAGCGCGTTGACGTTGATGGCCTCGCGGGGCGGCTCGAAGAGCCAGAACTCGCTGACGGGCCGAAAGAAGGCGTTGTCGGCGCCGTCCCACATGTACGGGGAGTAGAAGCTCTCCGGCATGGGCCGGAAGCGGCGCTGATCGGAGTCCTCCCACATGACGTCGGCGAGCGGATATCTGCGCAGGCCCGTCGTGGCGCAGCTCGTCAGCAGCGCGGTGAACAGGAGCGCGAGCGGGACTGCGCGGGTGGTTCGGGTCACGTGATGGGTCCAGGTAGCCCCAAACGCGCCGGAGGGCACGCGGAGCGGGGCCGATGGTGAAACATCCGCGGGACTGCGGTAAAGAGTCGCCTTCCGCGCGGGCGCTCCGCGCGAGACGAACCGATTCCGGCTGAACGAGGTGATGGGTTGAGCGAGACGGATTCTTTTGGCGAGCTGGTCGCCCACCTGCGGCGCATCGAGACGGTCGACGGGATCTCGAACACCCTCGACTGGGACCAGCAGACGATGATGCCCCCCAAGGCCGCGGCGCTCCGCGGGGAGCAGCAGGCCCTGCTCGCTGGTCTCTCGCATGCGTACATCTCGGATCCCCGGATCGGCGACTGGCTCACCGCGCTCGAGGGCTCCGAAGACCCGGTGCGCGCGGCGACCTCGAGGAACCTGGGGCGCACGTACCGCCGTGAGAAGCGGGTGCCGGCAGATTTGGTCGACGCGCTCGCCCGGGCCAAGAGCGAGGGCTTCGGCGCGTGGGTCCAGGCGAAGAAGTCCTCGGACTGGGCGAGCTTCGAGCCGAAGCTCCAGCACCTGGTCGATCTGACGCGGCGACGGGCCGAGGCCATCGACGCCGAGCGCCACCCCTACGAGGTGCTGCTCGAGGAGTTCGATCCCGGCAGCACGGTCGCGACCCTGCGCGACACCTTCGGCCGCCTGCGCGATGGGCTGGTGCCGCTGCTCGAGGCGATCGCCGGCGCGCCGCAGCTCCAGGGCATCGACCGCGAGCTCTCCGTCGAAGGGCAAGAGAGCTTGCATCGTGAGATCGCGGAGGCGCTCGGCTACGACTTCGGCGCCGGTCGCCTCGACCACGCGGAGCACCCCTTCACGAGCGGCCTCGGCCCGGGAGACGTCCGCATCACGACGCACCTGTCGGCGGACGACTTCTTCGGCGGGCTCGGCAGCACCGTGCACGAGACGGGGCACGCCCTCTACGAGCAGGGGCTGCCTCACGCGCACCGCGGCACCACCGTCGCGGAGGCGGCGAGCTTCGGCCTGCACGAGTCGCAGTCGCGCTTCTGGGAGAACTTCGTCGGACGCTCGGAGGCCTTCTTCCGGTGGCTCGCGCCCAAGCTGCCCGCCCACTTCGAGGGGGCCACGCCCGACGCCGACGCGCTCTACCGAGCCGCGAACCGGGTCATGCCGTCGCTGATCCGCGTCGAGGCGGACGAGGTGACCTACAACCTGCACGTCATCGTGCGCTTCGAGCTCGAGCTGGCGCTCTTCGAGGGCACGCTCGCCGTCTCCGATCTGCCCGCGGCCTGGAACGCCAAGTACGAGGAGTACCTCGGCGTGACGCCCCCCGACGACGCGCGCGGCGTGCTGCAGGACGTGCACTGGTCGAGCGGCGCGTTCGCCTATTTCCCGAGCTACACCCTCGGCAACCTCTACGCCGCGTCGATGGGCAAGGCGCTCGAGGAGACCCTGCCCGCGCTCTGGTCACAGATCGAAGCGGGAGAGTTCGCGCCGATCCTGGGGTGGCTCCGCGAGAAGGTGCACGCGCGCGGCCACCTGCTAGAAGCCCCCGAGATCGTGAAGGAAGCGGTCGGAGAGCGAGACCACGTGGCCGACCTGCTCGACTACCTGTGGCAGCGTCACGGCGCGCTGTACGGGGTGAGCCGGCCCACGAGCGTGTAACATACGGTGTGAGCGGGTGGCGCCGATGGCTCTCCCCCGAGGTCCGGAGCGACGACCCAGAGCTGGTGACGGGCGCGCGTCGAGCCGCGGGGCTCTTCGCGATCGTGGCGATCGCGTGGCTGGCGTTCGCCGTCCAGTACGCCGCGCAGGGTCGCTGGGTCACCGTCTGCATCGACGTCGTGGTCGTGGCCGCGACGGTGGCGCTGCGCGCCTGGACCCTGCGCGCACCGAGCTCGAAGCGCGTCGCGGTCGGCACCTCGCTCGTCACGCTCGTCTCGGCCGTGGGGCTGCTGGCCGCCTCGATCCTCAGCGGGCAGGACCGGGCGATGGCCGTCTGGTTCATCGCGCTCGCGCCGCTCTTCCTCGGCTACGTGGTGGGCCCCGGCAGCGCGCTGGGCGCCGCGGTGCTGTCGTCGGTCTTCATCGGCGCGGTGTACGCCTCCTCCTCGATCACGACCGTCGAGCCGGAGTTCGTGGCCGAGGGCAGCGAGCGCATGCTCGGACAGATCCTCTTCGCCTGGATCGTGGCCGCGTTCGCGTGGACCGCGCGCAAGGCGATGGACACGCAGGTGGACACCATCGAGCGCCAGCGCGCGCTGGCGGTGAGGGCCGCGGCCGCCCTGGAGACGGCCCGTGACCGCGCGCTCGCCGCGGATCGGGCCAAGAGCGAGTTCCTGGCCAACGTGAGCCACGAGCTGCGCACGCCGCTGACGGCGATCCTCGGCATGGCCGACCTGCTCGCCGACGACCCTCTCGGGGCGACGCAAGAGACCCGGGTCGAGCGGATCCGGGAGGCGGGGCGCACGCTGCTGGCCCTGCTCGACGACGTGCTCGACCTGTCGGCGGTCGAGGCGGACCGGCTCGCGCTCTCGCCCGAGACCTTCGGCCTGCGCCGCGAGCTGGACCGGGTCGCCGAGATGCTGGCCCCGAAGGCGGCCGCAGGAGTGGCGGTCCGCGCGGACATCGGCCCCGACGTCCCCGAGTGGGTGCGGGTCGACGGGCGACGCCTCCGCCAGGTCCTGGTCAACCTCGTCGGCAACGCCGTGAAGTTCACGGCCGAGGGCCACGTGGTGGTCCGCGCGCGCGCCGAAGGGGACCGGGTCCGCTTCGAGGTCGAGGACACGGGGATCGGCATCCCCGCCGACGCCCGGGAGCGCATCTTCGAGCCCTTCCAGCAGGTGGACGCGTCGACGAGCCGCCGCTTCGGAGGCACCGGGCTCGGGCTGGCCATCAGCGCGCGCCTCGTTCGTTCTCTCGGCGGCGACCTGGAGGTGGACAGCGAAGACGGGCGGGGCAGCACCTTCCACTTCACCCTGGACCTGCCCGCGACGGCGGCCGCGCCGGAGCTCGTCCGGCCGTCCATCCCGGACGCGCGCATCGCGGAGACGCACCCGCTCTCCATCCTGGTCGCCGAGGACAACGAGGTGAACCGCGAGGTGATCGGCGCGCTGCTCGAGCGGCTGGGCTACACGCCGGTCATCACCGAGAACGGCGTCGAGGCGCTGGCCGCGATGAAGCGCGCGCACTTCGACGTGGCCCTGGTGGACATCCAGATGCCGCTCATGGATGGGCTGGGCGTCGCGCGCGAGGTGGGGACGCGGCCCGACGGTCCGACGCTGGTCGCCCTGACCGCGAACGCGATGGCCCACCAGCGGCAGCGGTACCTCGACGCCGGCTTCGCCCAGGTGCTGCCCAAGCCCATCGATCCGAGCGGCCTGGCGCGCGCGCTCGAGGCCCTGCACGACGGCCGTGTTCTGGTGGCCGCGGACCCCTCCTCCGGGGTGACCGAGTCGTTCGACGAGGGGCGACTCGAGCCGCTCGAGAAGATCAGCGGGGATCGCTTCCCGACCCTGCTCGCCTCGCACCTCGAGAACGGGGGCGCGCTGGTGGAGGCGGCGCGAGAGGCGCTCTCCGCTGGCGACCTCGAGGGCGTCGAGCGAGCGTCCCACTCGCTCAAGTCGAGCAGCGCGCAGTTCGGCTCGATGCGGGTGAGCGACGCGTGCGCGGCGCTGGAGAGGGCCGCGGCGGAGGGACGGCGCGGCGACGCCGAGGCGACGCTCTCCGCGCTCGAGGCGGCCTGGGAGCGCGCGGCCGGGCGGCTCCGCGAACGCATCACCGCGGCCTGAGAGACGGTCAGTCGCCGCCGCTCATGTGAGGCGGCGGGCCGTCGCTGACCAGGATGTGATCCGGGTCGCCGAGGAACTCGAAGTGCATCGTGTCCATCAGGCGGTCGTGGCCGAGCCAGTAGAAGCCGTACTTCTCGAAGCCCGACACCCAGCACGGAGGCATGATCATGCGGTCGAAGATGGAGTCCGGCTCGTTCTGACAGAGCGGGTGCAGGCGCCACTCCTTGACGCAGTTGCAGCAGGTGTTCTCGCGCGGATCGAGGTCGATCGCGATGCCGTACACGTGATTGCTGACCTCGCCGTTGTGGTAGGTGTTGCGGTCGCGGATCCCGCTGAGCCGCCCCGGCTGGTAGTCGTCCTGACAGGTCCGGGCGATCTCGCGCTCGGCGCAGCGGGCGGCGGGGATCACGCGCTCGTTCAACCGGATCGGGCGGTCGAAGAGCCGGAGGCCGCGCGCGTGCTGCATCGGGCTCCGGTCGTTCCAGGACGCCTGGCCGAAGCCCGGGAAGAAGCCGTACCGCTCGGTCCGGAAGCGGATCGCCTGCTGGTGCACGCCGCGCCGATCGCGGATCTCGTCCCGCTCCATACGGCGGCTCACCTGCCAGTTCGCGCGGATCAAGAAGTCGTGCGGCGTCTGGGGGTTGCAGTCGATCTCCTCGGCCGCGGCGCGCTCGCGCCAGCTCGCGGGCTCGCCGTCGGCGTCGCCTTCCTGGGCGCCGAGCGGCAGCGCCACGGCGGCGCTCAGGGCGAGGGCGGACGAACAGAGCGCGAGGATCAGGGTGAGTCGGGAACGCACGGCGCGAGCGTACCTCAGCCTCTCCCGGGCGCTACTCTGCTCAGGCGGGCAGCGCGGCGCGCCCGGGTCGTGTGACGAAGAGCGGGGTCGCGGCCGCGAGGCGCGCGATCAGCGCCGTCCAGCCGTCCTCGGACATGCGCGACAGCTCCCGCTCGTGGAGCGCCACGACCTGGTAGTAGAGCGGCACCTCGCTCTCGCGGAGCTCCGGGTCGCGCACGAGCGCGGCGCACCGGAGCGTGCCGTCCGGGTCGACCGGCTCCGGGAGGCAGAGGTAGTGGCCTTCCTCGAACGGGACGCCGCTCTCCACCACGTGGCGCGCGAAGCGCTGGAGCAGCGTGACCGGCCAGTCGGGGACGGCGCCCTCTCGGCGCGCGAGCCGGAAGGTCAGCTCGAGCCCGAAGCGGTCACGGAGGCCGAAGGCGACGTAGTGCCAGTGCGCGACGGTCTCCTGCGGCGTCGCCTCGAACACGCTCACGGTGGTGAGCGGCTCGGCGCGGGTGCCCGAGCTCGTGTAGCAGAAGGGGTCCTGCTCCCCGTAGAGGGCCGCGAGGGGCCCCTTCCCCAGCCGAGTCCGGATGCGTATGGGCGGAAGGCGCATCAGCACGCCCTACGCGCGGCGCGGCTCGGACCTCCCCAGCAGGCGGCCGAAAGCCGCCTGCTCCTTGCCCCTGCCCGTGCCTTGCCCCTGCCCGCGGGTTCTCGGCGCAGGTCGGTGCCCATTGCAGCGGAAGAAGCCCTGATTCGCGGGCAAGGGCAGGGGCAGGCGGGCTGAAGAACGCTCGCGTTCTTCAGCCGCTTGCTACGGCTCCCGGTACTGCGGCGTCCAGCCGCTCGGGTCCTGAAACAGGCGCACGCAGTGGATGGTCTTCTCGTCCGTGAGGAAGAAGCGGTGGTGGCGGTCCTTCGGCACGACGATGAGGTCGCCCGCCTCCACCGTGACCCGCATCCAGCGGTCGTCCCGCGAGCGGATGTCGAACACGCCCGCGCCCTCGAGCACGAAGCGCACCTCGTCTTCGGTGTGCAGGTGCTCACCCGTGAACTTCGCGCAGATGGCCTCGAGGTTCTCGGTGTCCGGACGCAGCGCGACCTCGTCCTGGTGCACGTAGCCCTGCGCGGCCTTGAGCGCGTCGAGCGCGGTCTGGTGGGCGCCGAGGTCCAGGCGCTCGTAGTGCACGCCCTCGGCCTTCAGCCGGTCGGGGTCAATGCTCTGTTCGCTCTCGAGCCAGTGGGCGTGCATCGCGTTGCCTCCGTGCTGCGGATCAGTGCGTCAGGTGCGGCTTGCCCTCGAGCTCGGGCGCGCGCGGACCCTCGTTCGGATCGAAGCCGAGCTTGCGCATCTGCACCGCGGCCTCGAAGAGGTAGTCGTAACACTCGGCGTGGGTCTTGGCCTGCACCCAGTCCTCGCCCCAGACGTAGACCCCGTGCCGTCGCACGAGCACCGCGTGGCTCTTCGGGTGGGCCTCGATCGCGGCCGCCATCGAGTCGGCGAGATCGCACTCGTGCGCCGTGTTCTCGATGATCGGCACGACCAGCTCGTCGTGGTACCCGACCCCCGTGATGCCCTTCATCATCTCGAGGTGCGTCACGCGGAAGGCGTCGCCCGAGATGAGGGTGGCGAGCATCGCGTTGACGCTGTGGCTGTGGAGCACCGCGCCCGCGCCGCGGAGCCGGAAGGCGTTGTAGAAGAGCGGCGCGCAGGCGCTGACCTTCGCGTCGCCGGCCGGGGCCTCGAGCACCTCTCCGTCCGCGTCGAGCACGAAGAGGTCCTCGGGCTTCAACCGCTCCTTCTGGACCCCGCTCGGGGCCATGTAGACGCGCTCCCCCTGGCGGATGCTGATCCCGCCGCCGGTCCCGCTCACCCAGCCCTGGTCGTAGAACTGGCGGCACAGCTCGCAGATGATCTCGCGCGGGTCGTCGGTCACACAGCCTCCCGGAGGCGCTGAGAGTATCGATCTGCCCCCCGGGCGCAACCGCCCGTCCGGAGAGCTGTCAGGGGAGGCGCAGGCCGATGCCGATGGAGAAGATCAGCTCGGCGGGGTCGGTCGCGTCCTCGGGCGCGTCGGTGGGGAGCGGGATCCAGTCGTCGACGATGAAGAAGCGCGGGGTGATGTCGAGCGCGACGTCGTGGTCGAGGAGGATGGAGACCGGCGCGTCCCAGGCGATGTACCAGGTGGCGTCGCGATCGGAGCGCAAGATCACGCCGACCTCGGGGGCCACGATCGAGCTGAACGTCGGCAGCCGGAGCACGCTCCGCGCGTAGCGGTTGTAGAGCGCATCGCCGATGCCGACGGCCGCGATCCACTCCGCCTCCTGGCCGCCGTCCGCGCGGTAGAGGAAGTGCGCTCGCAGCGAGGCGCCGATCTGATCGCCGACGAGGGCGTCGACCAGGCTCTCGCCCGCGTCCCGCTCGTCCGAGTCGCGCGCGCGGTGCAAGAAGATCCAGTCCGCCGCGACCGTGCCGCCCACCCAGCTCCCGGGCGTCTCCACCAGCGTGGCGACGGCCGCGCCGATGGAGAGCTCGAGCCGATCGCCGCGCTCGCGGTGCTCCGTGACCCAGCGCGGGTCCTGCGCGCGCCGCGCCTCGTCCTCCCGGCGCGCGTCCCGCCACGCGCCCTCGTCGGGGTGACCGCTCAGGCCCATCGCGGCGACGCGGGAGTCGGCCCGCAGCGCGTCGAGCTCGCGGGTGTAGCCGCCCACGTCGGTCGGCCACCCCGAGACGCGCGCGACGGGGGCCTCCACCCGATACACCGTGCCGCTCGCGGGGCAGGCGGGCGGCGCGCACGACTCCTGCGAGACGATCGGCGCGCAGCGCTCGGCGCAGGCGCTGATCACGCCGGCCCCCGCGCGGCCGAAGACGCGGTCCGGCCCGAGCCACACGGCGGGCTGCTCGGCCGTCAGCGACATGAGGCGCCCGATCCGCGCGGCGCCGTCCTGCGCGGACGCGCGGAGGGGCGAGGCGGCGAGCAGGCAGAGGCAGGACAGGAGAAGAGCGCGCGTTCGCGGGCACGGGCAGGTCATGGTCCGCGTCCGACGCGCGAGCCGGCCAAACGATCTCCGGATGGTAGGCTCCCGGCCCATGGCCCGCCGCACGCCGAACAAGCACATCAACCTGAACGTCCGGGGCATGCAGGCCTCGGCGACCGTCGCGATCAACGAGCACAGCAACGCGCTGATGGCCGAGGGGCGGACCGTCTACAAGCTCGGGCTGGGGCAGTCGCCCTTCCCCGTGCCGCGCGCGGTGGTGGACGCGCTCCGTGATCACGCGGCGGAGAAGGACTACCTGCCCGTCCGCGGCCTCTACGATCTGCGGCGCGCGGTCGCGCACTACACGGAGCGCAAGGCGGGCATCGACCGCACGGCCGAGGACGTGCTGATCGGGCCGGGCAGCAAGGAGCTGATGTTCCTGCTGCAGCTGGTGTTCTACGGGGACCTCGTGATCCCGACGCCGGCCTGGGTCTCGTACGCGCCGCAGGCGCAGATCATCGGGCGCAAGGTCCAGCTCATCCCGACCCGCCCCGAGGACGGGTGGATGCTGACCCCCGAGGCGCTCGACGAGGCTTGCGAGAAGGACTCGGACCGACCGCGCGTCGTGATCCTCAACTACCCCTCGAACCCCACGGGCTCGACCTACAAGGTCGACCAGCTCAAGGGGATCGCGAAGGTCGCGCAGAAGCACGGTATCCTGCTCCTCTCGGACGAGATCTACGGCGAGCTGCACCACAAGGGCCAGCACGTGTCGATCGCGCGCTACTACCCCGAGGGCACGATCATCAGCGCCGGGCTCAGCAAGTGGTGCGGCGCGGGCGGGTGGCGGCTCGGCACCTTCGTGTTCCCGGAGAACCTCCGCTGGCTGCTCGACGCGATGAGCGCGGTGGCGAGCGAGACCTACACGTCCACGAGCGCGCCCATCCAGTACGCCGCGGTCACCGCGTTCGAGGGCGGCGAGGGCATCGAGCGCTACCTCGCGAACTCGCGGCGCATCCTCAGCGCGCTCGGGCGCTGGTGCGCGCGGCATCTCCGGGGCGCGGGCATCGAGTGCCCGCAGCCGGTCGGCGGCTTCTACCTCTTCCCCGACTTCAACGCGCACGCCGAGGCGCTCGCCAGGCGCGGCATCACCGACGCGCCCACCCTCTGCGCGCGCCTGCTCGACGAGACCGGCGTCGCGATCCTGCCCGGCTCGCAGTTCGGCCGCCCGCCCGAGGAGCTGAGCGCGCGGCTCGCCTACGTGGACTTCGACGGGGAGCGCGCGCTCGAGGCGGTGGCGGTGATCCCGAAGGAGCAGCCGCTCGACGAGACGTTCCTGAAGCGGCACTGCGGGCGCGTGGTGGCGGCGATCCAGGCGATGGCGCAGTGGATCGGCCAGGACTGATTGGCGCGATGAGGAGGCCGGCCCTACCTGGGCCGCATGCGACATTGGTGGGTGGGCGCGCTGGTTCTCTCTCTGGCCGCGGGCGCGAGCGCGCAGGACGCGCCGGAGGAACGAGAGCCCGAGTTCGGCGTGCGCGGCACGGTGGAGCTCGGCTTCCTCGCGGTCCTCGACCACGACATCCGGCTGGGCAGTGACGGTTCCGACATCGACTACCCGAGCGATCTGCTCCAGTCGAACCTGTACTTCGTGCCGCGCCTGTCGATCGAGCTCGACATCTGGCGTCAGCATCACCTGACCTTCCTCTACCAGCCGCTCGACATCACCTCGACCGCGGTGCTGCGGCGCGACCTGCGCATCGACGGGCTCGACTACCCCGAGGGCACGCCCGTCCGCGCCCGCTACGGCTTCCCGTTCTACCGCTTCAGCTGGGACTTCGACGTGCTCACCGAGCGGGAGATGCTGCTCGCCTTCGGCCTGGGCCTCCAGCTCCGGAACGCGACCATCGAGTTCGAGAGCCTCGACGGCACGCTCTACCGGAGCCGCGAGGACGTCGGCCCGGTCCCCTTGCTGCGCGCGCGAGGCCGCTTCCCGGTCGCGAATCGCTTCTTCTTCGCGTTCGAGGTCGACGGCTTCTACGCGCCGATCAGCGTGCTCAACGGGAGCGACACCGACGTGCAAGGCGCCATCCTCGACGCGAGCCTGCGCTTCGGCTGGCGCTTCATGGACCACGCCGACGCGTTCCTGAACGTGCGCTACCTGGCCGGCGGCGCGACGGGCAGCGGCGACCCGACACCGACCAGCGACGGTCAGCAGAGCAACTGGCTCCACTTCCTCGTCGTCAGCCTGGGCGCCACGATCGACAGCCGCCCCTAACAGTCCGTTGAAGAACCTCGCTCCTCGTCTCTCGGGCGGGACGACCCGTCTCTCGGCCCGTGTCTCCTCGGAAATGCTGAAGCCCACGCCCGGTTGACTTCGATCGCCCAGGTGATACACCCGGCGTCCTTGCCCGAGGCAGGGCGCGGACGCTCCATCGTGAAGCACACCGCCCCGGCCAGAGGCGGGAACGCTCGGCGATCTTCGCGCCCCTCAGGAGTGAGATCGACGGTCTTCTTTCTCGAGCGGAGGGCGAGGATGGACACCCGGGGACGACATCTGCTGGTCGAGTACCACGGCTGCGCCGAAGGGCTGCTGGACGACCTGGCCGCGGTCGAGGCGCTGATGAACCGGGCCGCCGTCGCGGCGAACACGACGGTGGTCGCGTCGGTCTTTCATCCGTTCCAGCCGCAGGGGGTGAGCGGCGTGGTGGTCATCGAGGAGTCGCACCTCTCGATCCACACGTGGCCCGAGTACGGCTACGCGGCGGTCGACTTCTACACCTGCGGGCGGGGCATCCCCGAGGAGGCGCACGCGGTGCTGCGCGAGGGCCTGGGCGCCGAGCGCGCCGAGGTGATGACCATCGACCGCGGGCTCGCCCTGCGCGGCCGCGGCTGCAGGGTCCGCGCGCACGTCGCCGAGGGCCGCGACGGCACGGTGAGCTACCGGGAGAGCGCGCCCTCGGAGAGCGCGCCGAGGCCTTCGGCGCGGGGTGAGGCCGCGCCGTGACCGGGCTCTGGTATCGCGAGGTCTTCCGGGACCAGCTCTCGCTCGGGGTGCGGGTCGAGCGCACCTTGCACGCCTCCGAGAGCGCGTTTCAGCGCATCGAGATCGTCGAGACCCCGTTCTTCGGCAAGATGCTCGTGCTCGACGGCATCTTCATGACGAGCGAGGCGGACGAGCACTACTACCACGAGATGATCGTGCACCCCGCCCTGTGCACCGCGCCGCGGATCGCGCGTGTCCTCATCATCGGCGGCGGTGACGGCGGCACCGCGCGCGAGGTCCTGCGCCACCCCGACGTCGAGCGCTGCACGATGGTCGAGATCGACCGGGCCGTCGTCGAGGCGTGCAAGGCGCACCTGCCCGAGATCGGGCGCGAGGGATGGGACGACCCCCGGCTGGAGCTGCGCTTCGAGGACGGGATCGAGTTCGTCAAGCGCGCCCCGGCCGGCAGCTTCGACGTGGTGATCCTCGACGGCAGCGACCCCGTCGGCCCGGCCGAGGGGCTCTTCGACCGGTCGTTCTACGAGGGCGTGAAGCGGGTGCTCGGGGACGGCGGCGTCTTCGCGCTCCAGAGCGAGTCGCCCACGGTCTACGAGAAGGTCTTCTACGAGATCCAGGCCACCCTGCGCCGCGTGTTCGGCGCCTCGCACCCCTACTTCGGCAGCGTGACGCTGTACGGCTCGGGCATGTGGACCTGGACGATGACCGGCGCCGATCCGAGCCAGCTGCGGCCCGAGCGCGCGGCCGCCGTGGCCGAGCGCTGCCGGTACTGGTCGCCCGAGATCCACCGCGCCGCGTTCGCGCAGCCGGCCGAGATCGCCCGCAAGCTTCAGGCGTTGGCCTCGTCCTGACGCCGGGCGTGCTCGAGCAGCGCGCCCTGGACCGACACGCGCTCGTCCCCCGCCACGACCTCGACCGCGTGGAGCGCGAAGCGACCCTCCTGCCAGTCGAGCAGCGTGAGCAGCGCCTCGAAGAGGCTCGGCGCCCTCTGGCCGCCCGGGAGCTCCACGCTCACGATCGCGCCGTCGACCAGCCCGATCTTGGCCTCCCCGCCGGGGCGCGCGACGGCGAGCACCCCCGTGCGCCGCTCGGCCTCGGCGAAGGCGAGCAGGCTGGCCAGGGCCACCTGCTCGAGCGAGCCGCTCATGCCCTCGTCCGACACGCCCTCGCGCCGCGCGCGCGCCACCACGCGGTGGGCCCGCGCGAGCAGCTCCTCGGCCGCGGAGGGCTTGGCGATGAAGTCGTCGATGCCCAGCTCGTAGCCCTTGATGCGATCCGCGTCCGAGTCGAGCGTGGTCAGGAAGACGACCGGCACGCCCTTGGTCTTGTCGCGCGCGCGCATCAGGCGGAGCAGCTGCCAGCCGTCCATCACCGGCATCTGCACGTCGGTCAGCACCAGATCGGGCGGCTCCTTCATCGCCTTGCCCAGCGCGTCGAGGCCGTGCTCCGCCTCGGTGACCCGGTGGCCGGCCCCCGTCAGCGCCGACGCGACGGCGGCGCGGTAGCTCTTGGAGTCGTCGACCACGAGCACGTGGATGGGCTCGGTGCCCTCCTCGCCCTGGGCGTCGAGGGTGGCGCTGAGGAAGACCGCGATGCGCGCCGCGAGGGGCGCGATGTCGGCCTCGAGGAACTTCATGCCCATGCCCGGCTGACGTCCCGCCTTCTCCGCCTCGTCGGCCGAGAGCGTGTAGGCGACCTCGGCCGGCACCCGCGCGGCGGGGCCCTCGTCGGGCAGCTCCATCTGCACCTGGACGCGCGAGCCGGGCGGCAGCTGGTGGGTCGAGGTGACGAAGAGCCCGCCCCGGCTGATGTCGTCGGTGTAGGCCGTGACGAGCTCCTCGACGGAACGGAAACGCACCTTGACCCGGGCCGCGAAACGCGGGGCAGCTCTCCGGTCGGATCCGTCGCTCATGCGGCCCGCATTCTGCCACATCCTCGAATGGGGAATCACAGACTGTCGCGAAATCGAATGGCGACGGTCGCTCAGCTCCAGCTGAGCACGAGCTTTCCGAAGGTGTCGTTCTTCTCCATGCGGGCGTGCGCGTCGGCCACCTCCGACATGGGGATCACGTCGTCGACGATGGGCGCGAGCGGGCCGCCTTCGCCGAAGAGGGGCGCGATCTTGGAGGCGAACGCCTGGGTCAGCGCGGCCTTCTCCTCGAG
The DNA here is from genome assembly GCA_040218145.1 of Sandaracinaceae bacterium. Classification (GTDB taxonomy): domain Bacteria; phylum Myxococcota_A; class Polyangia; order Polyangiales; family Sandaracinaceae; genus JAVJQK01. The sequence goes on from JAVJQK010000109.1 coordinate 199,147, forward strand.
GGGGCGACTGCGGAGCACCGAGCCGTGCAGGGTGAGGCGCTTGCGGAGCACCTTGCCCATCGACAGCTCCGCCGCGCGTCCGCCCATGAGACCGATGGTGACCATGCGCCCCCGCGTGGCGAGCGCGTCGAGGTTCTGGTCGAGGTAGGCGCCGCCCACCAGGTCGAGCACGACCTCCACGCCGCGGCCGCCGGTCAGCTGGCGCGCCTCCTCGGCGAACGCGCCGCCCTTGACGTGGATGGCCATCGGTAGCCCCAGCTCCGCGCAGCGGTCGAGCTTCTCCTCGGTCCGCGACGTGCCGATGACGCGCGCGCCCGCGAGCTTGCCCAGCTGGAGCGCCGCGGTGCCGACCCCGCTGGCCACCGCGTGCACGAGCACGTGCTCGCCCGCCGCGAGCTGGGCCTGGGCGAAGAGCGCGTCGTACGCGGTGAGGAAGGCCTCCGGGATGGCCGCGGCGTGGCTGAGCGCGACGCCCTCCGGCACCCGCATCAGCTCGCGCTCGTGCACGAGCAGGTGGGTGGCCATCGCGCCGCCGCCGACGATGCCCATCACGGGGTCGCCGCTCGCGAAGCCGGTCACGCCGTCGCCCACCGCGGCCACGCGGCCGGCGAACTCGAGCCCGGGCACGTCCTCGGGCACGCCCGGAGGCGCGGGGTACGCGCCGCGGCGCTGCATCAGGTCGGCGCGGTTGAGCCCCGCCGCCGCGACCTCGACCAGGACCTGCCCCGCGCCGGGGTCGTCGACGGGGATGCGATCGATGTGCAGGACCTCGGGACCTCCGGGCTCCTTGATGCGGACGGCGCGCGCGATGGGCATGCCGCGAGCATAGACCCTGGGGACGGCGAGACGAGCGTCATTCCGGTCGCAGGACGACGCCCGCGCGGCCCGGCAAGCGGACGCGCACCACGCCCCGCTCCCCGACGACCCAGGGCGCGTCCGTGGCGTCGAGCGCGTCGAAGAGCGCGACGCCCTCGCGAAAGCCCGTGGGGATGTCCGCGACGGAGTCGTCGAGGGAGGCGTTCAGCACCACGAGCAGCCGCTCGGCCTCGTGCGCGCGCTCCCAGGCGATCACGCCCGCGTCCTCCTCCGGGACCTCGTCCGCGCCTCCGGAGGCCGCGGCGTAGCGGACCTCGAGCGTGCCGCGGCGGAGCGCCATGGAGCTGCGCCGGAGCGCGGTGAGGCGCGCGATGTGCTGGAACATCGGGTGCGCGGGATCGAACCCGGCCACGCGCCAGAGCGGCTCGCGGGCGAGGTGGTGGCGCGTCCCGTCGAGGCCCTGCTCGGTGCCGTAGTAGATCACCGGGATCCCGTCGACGGTGAGCACCGCGGTGAGCGCGATCTCGACCGCGAGCGGATCGTCGAGCTCCCCCCGGAGCCGGAACACGTCGTGGTTGTCGCCGAAGACGGCCCGGGCCGCCCACGGATCGACGCCGATGCCCTCGGGCTGCCCGGAGGCGGGGAAGAACACGCGGTTCGTCTCGAGCGCGCCGACGGCCTCGGTCGGCGGCCGCCCCTCGAGGATCACGCCGTTGATCAGCCGGTCCTTCAGGTCGAACGCGAAGGCGCTGTCGAGCTGATCGAGCGCGGTGTACTGCGCGAGCGCCTCGGGCCGGGTGACGAAGACCTCGCCGAGCAACAGGAAGCGCCGCTTGCCGAGCTCCGCGAGCCGACGGCGGAGCCGGCCGTCGAACGCGGCCCAGAAGGCGGGGCTCGCGTGGGGGACCGCGTCGATGCGGAAGCCGTCCACGTCGGTCTCCGCCACCCACCAGACGTGCGTGTCGACGAGCGCGTCGACGACGTCCGGGTTCTCGGTGTCGAGGTCGCGGAGCCCGGTCGGGAAGTCGCCCAGCTCCTTCTGGGTCTGGTCGGAGAGGTCGCCGAACCCGCGCCGATGAAAGTGCTCCGGACCGAGCGCGAAGCGCTCCCAGGCTTCGCCCGTCCGCCGCCACATGCGCGGGGCGTGCGAGAAGAGGAGCGGCGTGGTGTAGGGAGGATCCGCGTAGGGCGGCTCGATCTCGCCGTCGTCGACCTCGCCGTCCGCGTCGAGATCGTAGGTGAAGACGCGACCCGCGTGGTTGGGCACCACGTCGAGGATCACGAGCATGCCGCGCGCGTGCGCGTCGTCGACGAGCGCGCGCAGCTCCTCGAGCGTGCCGAAGCGCGGGTTGGCCTCGGTGAAGTCGCTCGGCCAGTAGCCGTGGTAGCCGTCTTCCCCCTCGGTGCGCTGCACGTTGGCGTAGGGCGGCGAGAGCCAGATCGTGGTGACGCCGAGCGCCTCGAGGTAGTCGAGGCGGTCCCGGACCCCGCGCCAGTCGCCCCCCTGGAAGCGCGCGAGGTCGTCCGGCTCGGGCCCGATCCCCTCGAGCACGTCGTTGTCCGGGTCGCCGTCGTCGAAGCGGTCGACGACGATCTGGTAGACGATCTCGTCGCGCCAGTCGTCGACGTGGGTCTGGACGCCCGCGTCGCCCGGCGGCTGGCAAGCCGCGAGCAGCGAGATCCACAGCGCCCAGCCTCCGCGCACGCCTGCACTATGCGTCGAGTCTCGGGAACCGCCCAGCGCGTCAGAGGGAGACGGAACCCAGCAGCGGCACGGTGCCGACGCGCACGCTCGGGTCGATCGCGGTCAGCTGGTCGACGAGGCGGGGCATGCGCATCGCGGGGAGCGCGCGGGCGCCGGCGTCCATGGGGCGGAAGAAGTTGTCCCAGTGGCTGAGCAGGACCGCGCCCGGGCGGAGCGCGCCCATGACGCGCGGCGCGAAGCGCTCGGTGGTCGTCCAGCCGGCCACGCACATGAGCAGCAGGTCGACGTCGCGCTCGGGGTAGGCGTCGAGAAGATCGGCGCTGCCGAGGTGATAGATCCGTCGGCCCGCCACGCGCACGTCGACCCCGAAGACCGCGCCGCAGCGGTACTGATGGGTGCGCAGCGGGATCTGATCGCAGTCGCTGATGTCGCCCGGCGAGGGGATGCGGCCGAAGAGGAAGGCCGAGTGCACGCTCGGGATGAAGCGCAGCTCGAACGGGCCGACCTCGGCGCGGGAGGGCTCGCGGCCGCGGCTCTCCACGTCGACGACCTGGGCCTCGGGCACGCCCTCGAGCCGACAGAGCCGCACGCACGAGCGCGAGCCGTACACGGTGGCGCCCGTCGCCTTCGCGATCGCCGGCACGTCGAGCACGTGATCGAAGTGCGTGTGGCCAGCCACGATCGCGTCGGCCTGCGGCGCGTGGCGGGCCACGGCCGCGGGATCGCTCCGCAGCCCACCGAGCAGCCCCCGCAGCGGCGCGCGGGTCAGGTACGGGTCGATCAGGACGGTGAAGCCGTCGTGCGAGAGCGCGAAGCCCGCGGTGCCGAGCCAGGTGACGGTCACCGGGGGGCGATGGGCGGGCACCTCGAAATCGCGAGGCGCGAACGACAGGTCTTCCGGGCGCACGGGCGGAGCCTACCAGGCCGCAGCACGCCCCTGGACAGGTGAAGAGTGGCCGTGCGTCAATGCGCCCGATGAAGCGCCCCGCATCACGCTGCCTGGATGCACGCGCACGCCAACCGGGCGCCACGGCGCGACGCACGTGGCTGCTGGGGCTCGCGACGCTCGCCGTGTGCGCCCTCGCCGCGCCCGCGCAGGCGCAGCAGCGGGCCGAGACCGATCCCACCCCGCCGTCGGAGCCGCTCCAGGCGGTCGAGCGCCTCGCCGAGCCGGAGCCGGAGCTCGAGCCGATCCCGACGCCGCAGATCGGCCGGCGCATCGAGGAGACCTTCAGGGAGCTCCAAGACGTGGCCCCGCGGCTGCGGCGGCAGCGCGAGATCAAGGTGATCCGCGACGCCCTCCCCCGCTTCACCCGCGAGGTGGACCTGATGCGCGCCCTGCCCGCGCTCGAGCGCCTGCACGGGCTGTCGCCGCGGGCGCTGCTCGACCTCGAGCAGGAGTGGGAGCGCATCAAGATGCGCCTCTCGACCTGGCAGTCGGAGCTCGAGGCCCGCGTCACCTCGCTCGCCGAGGAGCGTCACCACGTCGGCCGCGCCAAGCGGATCTGGCGGCTGAGCCTGGAGGCCGAGCGCCCCGAGCCGCTGCCTCCCTCGCAGCTCCAGCGGATCCAGCGACTGCAGGGCGAGATCCGTCGGGTGAACCGTCGGCTCGAGCGCCGCATCGACGAGGTGCTGGAGCTGCAAGGGCAGCTGTCGGACGAGGGGCTCCGCATCGCGGCGATGCTCGCGCGCATCCAGTCGGCCCGGCAGCAGGCGCGCGACGAGCGCGTGCAGCGCGATCACCGGGCCCTCTGGGAGGGCGGCGCGTGGCTCCCGGGCGCGCGCCCCGAGGCGATCCCGACGCAGGTCGCGGAGGAGCACGCGGCGACGCTGAGCACGTTCCTCCGGAGAGAGCGCGTGGCGCTCGCGTTCCAGGGCGCGTGTTTCCTGGCGTTCGCGCTGCCGCTCTTCTGGCTGCGCCGACGCTACGGCGAGCCCGCGCCGCGAGAGCACGTCGCGCCGCTCCGGGCCCTGCGCGCGCGCCCCCTCGCGAGCGCGAGCCTGATGACGCTCGTCGCGACGCCGGTCTTTCACGCCTACGAGCCCTCGGTGGTGCGCGCGCTGGTCCTCCTGCTCTTCGTGCCCGCGATCGTGCGGCTCGCGCCCTACCTGCTGCCCGCGCCGCGCCGCCCGCAGCTCGGGCTGATCGCGCTCGCGGCCGTGAGCACCGTGGTCGCGGTGGGCTACGCGCCGCCCGTGCTGCGCCGCGCGCTCTTGCTGCTGCTGCCCTTCGGCGGCATCGCGCTCGCGTTCCTGCTGCACCGCGGCATCGCCAAGAGCCCGCGGCTGGCCGGCGCCCGCCGCCTCACTTCGTGGATCCTGCGGCTCGCCGCGCTGCCGCTCCTCTTCGCCAGCTGGTACGGCGCGGCCGGCTACGTCGAGCGCGCGGCGGTGTGGATCGACGGGACGTTCACGCTCATCGAGACGATCATCGTGGCGATGATGGCCGTCGACCTCGCGTCCGGCATGATGCGCATGGCCGCGCGGCACCGCTGGGCGCGGGCGCTCTTCACGTTCCGCAAGCGTCGGCTCGCCGCCACCCGCACCCTGGCCCGGCTCTTCCGGTGGATCGGGCTCGGCGGCGTGCTCTACGCGGCCCTCGTCGGCTTCGACGTGCTCGACCCGCTCCTCGAGGGCAGCCGGCTGGTGCTGCGCAAGAGCTACGCGTTCGGCTCGATCGAGCTGTCGGTGGGCGAGGTCATCGCCTTCGTCGCCGTCATCGCGGGCACCTTCGTGGTCGTCCGGCTCGTGCACTTCCTCTTGTCCCAGGAGGTGCTCCCGCGCTTCGACCTCGGCCAGGGCACGGAGGCGGCGATCTCTCTGACCGTCAGCTACCTGCTCGTCGCGCTCGGCGTGGTGCTCGCGTTCGGCAACGCGGGAGTCAACCCGGAGCAGCTGGCGCTGCTCGGCGGCGCGCTCGGCGTCGGCATCGGCTTCGGCCTCCAGAACGTGGTGAGCAACTTCGTCTCGGGCCTGATCCTCGTCGCCGAGCGCCCGATCAAGGTCGGCGACGTGATCGAGATGGAGGACCTCGTCGGCACCGTGCAGCGCATCGGCATCCGCTCGAGCACGGTCCGCTCGCTGACCGGCGCGGAGGTGATCGTGCCGAACGCCGACCTCATCAGCGGCAACCTCGTCAACTGGACGCTCAGCGACGCGCGCCGCCGCATCGACGTGAAGGTGGGCACCGGGTACGACCACGATCCGGCGGAGGTGAAGCAGATCCTCGAGGGGGCCGTCCGGGGCCAGCGCGGGGTGCTGCACGATCCCAAGCCCGAGGTGCTCTGCACCGGCTTCGGCGACAGCAGCGTCGACTTCGAGGTGCGGGTCTGGACCTCGAGCTACTCCGAGGGCGTGCGCGTCTACTCGGCGCTCGCGCAGCGCATCTACGCCGTGCTGGCCGAGGAGGGGATCGAGATCCCGTTCCCGCAACGCGACCTGCACGTGAAGAGCATCGAGGCCGCGCTCCCTCAGAGCTCCGGATCGGGCGACTCGGTCACCGCGGACGAGAGCGCGTAGAGCGTCGCGCGCCGGCCCCCGATCTCGATGGTCACGCGCGTCCGGACGCCGGCGCCGGAGTGGAGGCCCGGCGCGGGGATGAGGGTGAAGAAGACGCTGAGCCGGTCGGACGCGCGCCGCGGCACGCGGGCGATCGGCGCTCGCGGTGGACGCGTCACGGGCGCGGAGCCGAGCGAGAGGTGCAGATCGACGGCCTCCCTCCAGACTCCCTCGACCTCGACCGCGACCTCGATCACGCGGAGGGCGACCGGTCGGCGGCCCGTGCGGATGACCAGCTCGACCCGACCGACGCCTTCGCACGGCGCTCGAGAGCTGGACCAGCACTCGACGTCCTGCGCCGCGACGCGCGCTCCGTTCAGCTCGACCTCGCGGCGGTCCTGCGCGGAGACGGAGCTCGCCAACCCGAGCGTCAGGACGAGAGCACAGAGCCAGCGGCAGCGCGCGCGCACACGTCATCGTACCCGCCGCAGGCCCACGCATCCACGCCAAGGTATACAGCCTCGAGTGGTGGCCGAGACCGAGATGTTCCTCCTCACGCGCGGGCTGCGGCAGCGCGGTGACGGGCTCGAGCTGACCTACTGGGGCTGGAGCGAGAGCGGCCCGGTGCGCGTGGTGCTCACGGGCCAGCGAGCGCGCTTCTTCGTCGAGCGGGACCTCGAGACGCGAGCCGGCGAGCGGCGGCCGAGCGCCTTCCGCACGCTGATCGGGGCGCCGGTGGACGAGGTCTCCTTCACGGATCGCAGGGCGATGCGCGCGGAGGCCGATCGGCTGCGACGGCAGGGCACCCCGGCCTGGGAGGACGACGTCAAGCCCGCCGACCGCGTGCTGATGGAGCGCTTCACCACCGCGGGCTGCAAGGTCGTCGGCGTCGCGCGACAGCGGCGCGGCTTCGTGGAGTACGTCGACCCCGAGCTGAGCCCGGCCGAGGTGACGCCGACGCTCACCGTCTCCTCGTTCGACGTCGAGTCGGAGGGGCGGGACGGGCCGCTCCTGTGCGTGGCCATCGTCACGGGAGACGAGGAGTGCGTCTTCGTCCGGGGGCGCGGGCCCGTCATGGAGGGCGTCCGCTACTTCGATGGCGAGCGCGACACCCTGCGCGCGTTCCTCGCCTACGTGGAGCAGCGTGACCCCGACGTGTTGATCGGGTGGAACGTCATCGACTTCGACGTCGACTATCTCGCGCGGCGCTGCGAGGCGAACGGGCTGCGCTTCACGCTCGGCCGCGACCGGAGCCGCGCGCGGGTGATCCGCGGCGGGCAAGCGAACGCGCCAGCCGTGGCCATGGTCTCCGGGCGCGTCGTGCTGGACGGCATCGCGACCATGCGGGCGGCGACCTGGAGCTTCGAGCGATGGAGCCTCGAGCACGTCGGGCACGCGCTGCTCGGGCGCGGCAAGTCGATCGCCAAGGTCGAGGACAAGCTCCAGGAGATCCTCCGCATGTACCGCGAGGATCTGCCCGCGCTCATCGGCTACAACCTCGAGGACTGTCGCCTCGTGCGCGACATCTTCGCGGCGGCGCACGTCCTGGACTTCGCGATCGAGCGACAGCGCCTGACCGGGCTGACGATGGACCGGCGCGCGGGGGCCGTGGCCGCGTTCGACTATCTCTACCTGCCGCGCTTGCACGCGAAGGGCCGCGTCGCGCCGTCGAAGGGATCCCACCGCGAGGCGGTCGCGAGCCCGGGCGGTCACGTGATGGACTCCGTGCCGGGGCTCTACGAGAACGTGCTCGTGCTCGACTTCAAGAGCCTGTACCCGAGCCTCATCCGGACGTTCCTCGTCGACCCGCTGGGGCTCGCGACGCAGGAGGGACCGCAGGTCGAGGGCTTCGCGGGGGCGCGGTTCTCGCGCACCGAGCACATCCTGCCCGGGCTGATCGAGACCCTCTGGGCGGCGCGGGACGAGGCCAAGCGCAAGGAGGACGCCGCCTTGTCACGCGCGATCAAGATCCAGATGAACTCGTTCTACGGGGTGCTCGGTACGCCGGCCTGCCGCTTCTACGACCCCCGGCTGGCCACGTCGATCACGCGCCGGGGCCACGAGGTGCTCCGGGGCAGCCGCGCGCTGCTCGAGGAGCGCGGCCATCAGGTGATCTACGGCGACACCGACTCGCTCTTCGTGTGGCTCGGGCCGGGGCTCGATCTGGCGCAGTGCGCGCAGCGCGGAGCCGAGCTCGCGGAGCTGCTCAACGCGCACTGGCGGCGGCACGTCCGCGAGGTCCACGGGGTCGAGAGCGCGCTCGAGCTGGAGTACGAGACCCACTACGCGCGCTTCCTGATGCCGACGATGCGGGGCAGCGAGCAGGGCAGCAAGAAGCGCTACGCGGGCTGGGTCCGCGCGGCCGACGGCTCGGCCAAGCTCGTCGTGAAGGGGCTCGAGGCCGTGCGCACCGACTGGACGCCGCTCGCGCGCCGCTTCCAGCGCGAGCTGCTCCGCCGCGTCTTCACCGACCAGCCCGTCGAGGCGTGGATCGTCGAGCTGACGGGCGCGCTGCGCCGGGGCGAGCTGGACGAGGAGCTGGTCTACCGCAAGCGGATCCGCCGCGAGCTGGACGCCTACACGCGCAACGTCCCGCCCCACGTCGCGGCGGCCCGGCAGCTGGATCGCGAGGTGCGCGAGGTCGAGTACGTCATCACCACGCGCGGCCCGCAGCCCGTCGAGCGGCAGACCGCGCCGCTGGATCATGCGCACTACCTCGAGCGTCAGCTCGCGCCGGCCGCGCAGGCCGTCCTGCCCTTCATCGGCGTGGACTTCATGAAGCTGGGTGGGCGACAGCTCTCGCTCTTCTGAGCGCGCCGCCTCCGATCGCGCTCAGCCGCGGGTCGAGCGGGCCTGCGCTGGCGTCCGGCCGGTCCACGCGCGGAAGGCGCGCTCGAAGCCGCTGCGGTGCGCGTACCCGAGCCGGGCCGCGATCTCGTCGATGCTCAGCGTCGCCTCCCGGAGCCAGCGCTCCGCGTGCTCTCGCAGCACGCCGGCGCGCACCGCGCTGAACGAGGTCCCGGCGGCGCCGAAGGCGCGCTGGAGGCTGCGCCCGCTGGTGCCGACGCGCGCGGCGACCTCGACGAGGGTGGGCTCCCGGCCCTCCTGGAGCAGCGCGGACAGCGCGGCCTCGGCGTCCCGCACGACCGGCGCGGGGGCCGCGTCGCCGACGAGCTGCTCGGCGTGCGTCAGCACGAGGCGCGCGAGCACGGGATCGGAGCCGCGCATCGGCAGCGAGAGCGACTCGGGCGCGAGCTCGATCGCGTTCTCGGCGGCGCCGAAGGTAGGGCTGACCCCGTAGACGCGGCGGTAGGGTCTGACGTCGTCCGGCCTCGGGAGCTGGTGGGAGACCGCGCGCACCCGCACCTCTCCGGCCGCGCAGCTGCGCACGATCTTCAGGACCGAGGCGAAGATCGCGTCCACGCCGTGCCGCAGGGTCGGGCCCTCCGGACGTGGGCTGACGTAGACCAGCCGATCCCCGTCGAGCGTCAGTCGGCCTCCTTCGACCGCCATCGCGAAGATGCGGCAGAGCGCGGCCAGCCCTCCGCGCACGTCCGAGGCGTGGGCAACCACGGGTCCGAACATCCCGACCTGATCGAGCTCGATGGCGGCGCCGGCGTGAAGGCCGACGCACGCGTCCCCGGTGAGCGACTCCGCCGCGCGCCAGAGCGCCATGCCGTCGTCATACTGCACCATGCCCGACGTGCGCAGCGTGGCGACGGGCACCCCCGCCGCCGTCGCGAGCTCCTCGATCGCGAGCCCCCGGTGCTCGAGCACCCGCACGAAGATGGTGAGGCTTCTGGCGCCCATGACCAGGGATGGTGGAGAACGAAGGCCCCATGCGCAACGTCGTCGCGTGGTGAACGTGGATCGGCCGGTCGTCTCGCGCCGACGCGCCGCGTTTGGCAGAGTCGGGCCCATGAGATCCTGCATCTGCCTCGCCGCCCTCCTGCTCGCGTCCTGTGGAGGCGCCGCCGTCGACGAAGCCGCCCTGCGCGACGAGATCCGCGAGGAGGTGCGGGCCGAGATGGCGCGCGAGGCGCGGCGCAACCGGCCCCGCGCCGAGGTCGACGCCGAGGTCGACGTCGCGCTCCCCGACACACCGCGCTTCCTGATCGACGCCGCGGGCGCGCCGGCGCGCGGCGCCGCCGATCCGCGCGTCACCATCGTCACCTTCAGCGACTTCCAGTGCCCCTTCTGCGGGCGGGTGCAAGCGACGCTGCGGCGGTTGCTCGAGGCGTACCCCGACGACGTTCGCCTGGTCTTCCGGAACAACCCGCTGCCGTTTCACCAGGACGCGATGCCGGCCGCGGAGGCCGCGCAGGAGGCCCACTCCCAGGGCGGCCCGGAGATGTTCTGGCGCCTCCACGATCTCCTCTTCGCCAACCAGCACGCGCTCGAGCGCGCGGACCTGGAGCGCTACGCGGCGCAGATCGGGATGGACGTGACACGGCTGACGCAGGCCCTCGACCGACACACCCACCAAGCGCGGATCGTGGCCGACCAGACGGAGGCCGGGGCGCGGGGCGCGCGCGGCACGCCGGCGTTCTTCATCAACGGCGTGCAGCTGATGGGCGCGCAGCCCTTCGAGCGCTTCGACGAGATCGTGCAGCGCGAGCTGGCCGTGGCGCGTCGGCTCGAGGCGGCCGGCGTGGCGCGCGGCCAGATCTACGCCTACCTGATGCGCGACGCGCTCGACGCGCCGCCCCACCGCCCGGCCGCTCCGACGCCTCCTCCGCGCGCGCGCCGGCAGCCCGACCCGGACGCGATCTATCGCGTGCCCGTGTCCGGCCAGCCGCAGCTCGGACCGGACGACGCGCTCGTCACGATCGTCGAGTACGCGGACTTCCAGTGCCCCTTCTGCGTGCGGGTCCAGCCCACCCTGGAGCAGCTCCGGCAGCGCTACGGCAACGACCTCCGGATCGTCTACCGTCACAACCCGCTGTCATTCCATGAGAACGCCATGCCGGCCGCGGAGGCCGCGGCGGAGGTCCACGCGCAGGCGGGGTCGGCGGCGTTCTTTCGCTACGCCGCGCTGCTCTTCGAGAACGCGCGGGCGCTGACACGCGACAACCTCCTCGCCTGGGCCAGCCAGGTGGGTGTGAGCGCCGCCGACGTCGATCGCGCGCTCTCGGACGGGCGACATCGCGCGGCCATCCTGGAGGACCAGCGCCTCGCCCAGAGCCTGGGCGCGAGCGGCACGCCGACCTTCTTCATCAACGGTCGCAACCTTCGTGGCGCCCAGCCCTATGACGTGTTCGAGCGAGCCGTGGACGCGGCGCTGGCCGACGCGCGGCGTCGCGTCGCGGAGGGCACGCCCCGCGGGCAGCTCTACGCAAGCATCGTGGAGCACGGCTCCACCTCGCCGCAGTACATGGCGGGGACGGGCGGCGCGGAGCTGGCGCCCCCCGACGCCGACCAGGTCTACGCGATCCCGGTCCGCGACGGCGCCCCGTCCCGCGGACCGCGCACCGCGCCCGTCACCGTGCAGCTCTTCAGCGACTTCCAGTGCCCGTTCTGCGCGCGCGTCCGACCGGTGATCGATCAGATCGTGCAGCGCTACGGCAACCAGGTCCGCGTCGTGTGGCGCGACTATCCCCTGCCCTTTCATCAGAACGCGATGCCCGCCGCGCGCGCCGCCCGCGAGGTCCATCGGCAGGGCGGAGACCAGGCCTTCTGGGCGTTTCACGACTTGCTGTTCGACAACCAGCGCAACCTCGAGACCGACGAGATCGTGCGGCTCGCGGGCACCGTGCCGGGCGTGAACGCGCGCCGCGTGCGGCGGGTCCTGGAGTCGGACCGCTTCGAGGCCGAGGTGCGCGCGGACACGCAGGCGGTCGCGGACGCCGGCGTCCGGATCGGGACGCCGAGCCTGTTCATCAACGGCCGGCTCATCCAGGGCGCGCAGCCGTTCGCCGCGTTCGAGGCGGCGATCGACCGCGCGCTGGCCAACCCCTGACGCGTCAGCGGGGCCCGAGCACGAGGAAGTCGCGCGGCCCGAGGGTCACCGCGCCCCCTGCGACGTCGCCGCCGTCGAGCAGGTCGACGTAGCTGCCCGCGGGGATGTTCACGGTGCGGGACGCGTCCGCGCGGTTGATCGCGACGGTGACGTCGGGCGCGCTCTCCCCGCAGCCGCCCATCGCGTAGACCCACGTGTCCGCGTCGACGCTCACCGTGCGGCGGCGGCCGCGGGTCAGCGCGCGGTTCTGGGCGCGGAGCCGCGCGAGCGCCCGGACGCGCCCACGCAGCGCGATCTGGTGCGGGTTCAGGTCCGCGTCGCTCGTCGGCATCATGCGCCGGTTGTCGGGGTCGCCGCCGCCCGCGAGGCCGATCTCGTCGCCGTAGTAGAGGAGCGGGATGCCCGGGTTGGTGAACAGGATGGCGAACGCGACCCCGAGCCGCTCGTAGGGCGCGGCGTCGCTCGGCTGCGGCGGGCGCCAGTCCCAGCCGTTGCCCGGGTTGGAGCCCTCACGGCAGTTGCCGATCTCGCCGCTCGCGAAGTGGATCACGCGCGGGATGTCGTGGTTGCCCGCCCAGGTCGTCATGATCGCGCTCGGACCATAGAACGCGTCGTTGCCGTCCATCCAGCTGGAGAGGTTGCCGAGGTTCCCGTCGGGTCGGAACACCGCCTCGCAGAGGCGCGCCTTCAGCGGGAAGTCGAACTGCCCGTCGAGCATCGTGTCCGGGTCGACGAAGCTCCGGATCAGGCCCGGGTCGTCGTACGCGAACGTCTCGCCGACCAGGTAGAAGCGGCCGCCCTCGGGGGCGGTGATCTCGCTGTCCAGGCGCGCGCGCAGGTCGGTCAGCCAGTTGAGCGGCACGTGCTTGATCGCGTCGAGGCGATAGCCGTCGAGGTCGTACTCGCGCGCCCACCAGAGCGCGTCGTTCACGCTCCAGCGGCGGGCGTCAGCGTTGTCGAACTCGAAGGCGGGGAGGTAGTCGGTGAACGCGCAGCGCGTGCCCCAGTAGGGGTCGTCCCAGAGGTTCTCCGGGCCGCACAGCGGGAGCCGGCCGTCGCCGCGGCGCGCGAACCAGTCGGGGTGCGCGGCGTGGAGCCCGCTGTCGATGTCCACGTGGTTCATCACGTAGTCGAAGAGCACCTTCATCGGGCGGCCGTCGGCCCCCGTCGTGGCGTGGGCCGTGTCGACGAACGTGCGCAGATCGGAGGCGGAGCCGATGCGGCTCTCGACCGCCGGGCGGGGTGACGGATTGCGGGGGTCCGAGTAGTCGATGTTCGCGGGGGACGGCCAGTAGCCGTGGTACGCGCTGTACTGGTGCGAGTCGGACGCGGGGTCGATGGCCGCGCCTGCGGAGTCGCGGTTCTCGTAGGGGGCGCTCAGCCAGACCGCGGTGACGCCGAGATCCGCGAGGTAGTCGAGCGCGCCCGTGGCGCCGGGGAGGTCGCCCCCCTCGTACTGACCGCTGGGTCCGCGGGTCGCGTCGCCGCCCGTCGCGCCCGGGACCGGATCGGCGCGCCCATCCGAGTCACGGAAGCGGTCGACCATGGCAAAGTACATGACGGCGTCTCGCCAGTCGAACGCGTCGATCTCGCCGCACCCCGTGGTGCACACCAGGAGCACGCCGTTCTGGCCCCCGAAGCCGTCGGGGACCAGCTCGTCCGCGTTGGGGTCGGCGATCCAGTCCGTCCCGTCGATGATGAGCTTGTACTCGTGGCGGCCGAAGGGCTCGATGAGCGTCGTGAGCGTCCAGACCCCCGTGCCGTCGTTCACCATCTCGAGCGCGCCTTCGCTCGGGTCGCGCGCCCACTCGCTCGGGTCGGTGCTGCGAGGCGTGAACGAGCCGCTGACCCAGACCGTGCTCGCGCCCGGGTTGACGTAGCGGAAGCTGATCTCGTTGCATGGGGGAGGTGGCGGGCCTGCGTCGACGGGCGGGGGAGCGCTCGCGTCTCCGCAGCTCGCGTCGCCCGCGCCGCCGTCGCCGCCGCGGCAGCGCCTCCAGCCGGGGAACGGGTCGGCGTCTCGATCGATCACGGGCCCGCCGTCGAGATCCGGCGGAGTGACCATGCCTTCGAAGGTGCAGCCCAGCGCGAGCAGGGCCACGGCGGTGAAGAGGGTGAGGGCGCGCATGTTCGTAGGTCCCAGGGGGGCGTGACTCAGGCCAGAGACACTCTGAGGCGTTTTCTCGTCCCTGTCACGCGCTGGACCCCCCTCGCGGCCGGCGTCCGCCACCCTCGCGCCCGCCACCCCCGCCGATCCGGCCTCGTAAGTATCCGGAATCACACGAGCGGCGTGCGGCACGGGCCCTGCGGTCGGCGATGGCGTGCCGCCTCCTCGCATCATCGCCGCCGGCGCGACCGAAGCCCTGACGCGCTGCTGCGCGTTCCGGAAGTTCCTCTGGACGCCCTCGGCGCCCGAGATCCACGACGGCTTCCTCTACCTGTACGGCTGGGCGGCGAGGCAGTGTGGCGTGCGATTGCACGGCATCTCGTTGCTGCCCAACCACTACCACTCGAACGTGACCCCCACTCGGGCCAACCTCCCGGAGTTCACCCAGCTCGCGCATCGGTCGACCGCGTGCTTCCTGCAGGAGGCACTGAAGGCCTTCGGGCACGGCAAGCCTCCGTGCGTGTGGGACAAGCGCCCGACGCACTACATGCGGCTGATGGACGTGGGCGCGTCCATGGAGTGGGCGCTCTATCTCCGACTGCAGGCGGTGGCGGCGGGGCTGGTCGAGCGGCCGGAGGACTACCCGGGGCTGTGCACGCCGCTCGGGCTGATGAAGAACGGGGTGGTGGCGGTGAAGCGACCACGGTGGGCCGTGACCCCGGACATGCCTTCCGAGCTCGAGGTGAAGTTCGCGCCCGACCCCGTGCTCGCGCGCGGCTTCGGTGGGGACGTGCAGAAGGCGGTCCACGTGCTGGAGAAGCGCGAGCGAGAGATGGTGCGCCGCTTCGCTGCGCTCCGGCGGCGCTCCGGGCGATCGGTCCTCGGGCCAGAGGTCGTCAAGCGCGTTGACCCTCACGCGGAGCCCCGCGGGCCGCGAAGGCGAGGGAGCGCGCCCCGGTACAAGGTGGGCGGCGACGTGATGGAGAGCCTGGGGGACCTGCGCCAGCGGCGAGAGCGCCTCCGCGACGAGCAGCTCGGGTTCCGGGAGGAGCACGCTGCCTCGCGTGCTCGGTGGCGTGCTGGTGAGCGCGACGTCGCCTTCCCTGCGGGCAGCTATGAGATCCGCGTCGAGCACATGGCGAACGTCGCCGAGCCGCACGACCACGCCGAGCTGTGCGCGCCGGGAGAGCCGTTCCTGCCGGGAAAGCGCTCGAAGCGAGTCGCCGACCGATCCAAGGTCGCGGCGCTGGTCGACGCGGTGATGGACGACCTCGGCCTGGACGACCCGCTCGACGTCACCTCGTCGCCAGACGCGTCAGTGGGAGCCGCCGAGGAGGCCGACGACGTCGAGGCGTCCGACCTCGAATCGCCGCCGCTGACGGAGGGACATCCCGACATGGACCGGCGGGCGGACGGCAGCGAGCGAAGCGGCCGAGAGCCTTCCAAGCGAGACAAGCCGAAGAAGCCCTCGTAGCTCGGCGCAGAGGTCGTGGAAGGCCTCGCGCGGCTCGGCACTGGCCCGGGCCGCGCGCTCCTGCGTTCGTAGGGCGACGTGGAGCTGGGGAGACCGGCTGGAAGTGACAGACTGAGCAGCTCGTGGGGCCGAGCGGGCGGATCTTGGGGGTACGCCGGCACGAGATCCGGATGAGCGACCGCGGATTCTCGCCAGCAGTCCCGGATCATCGGCAACAACCTCGGATTCTCGGCAACGACCTCGGTTTCTCGGCAACAACCTCGGTTTCTGAACTTGCGGGCATCCCCCGGCGTCTGGGCTAGACCCCGCCGGTGCAGGAGCTGCGCGCGCTGCTGAAGCTGACCGGGCCGCTGCTGATCACCCAGCTCGGCAGCATGCTCCTCGGCGTGGTCGACACCGCCGTGGTGGGCCGGCTCGGCGAGATCCCGCTCGGCGCGGTCGGCCTCGGCAACACGATCTTCTTCACCATCAGCGTGCTCGGGTTCGGCTGGATGCTGGCACTCGACCCGCTGATCGCGCAGGCGGTCGGCGCGGGCGAGAGGCGCCAGGCTCGGTACCTTCTCTGGCAGGGCATCTGGGTCGCCCTCATCGGCACGCTGCCCCTCACCCTGCTGGTGGTGCTGGTCACGGAGAACGTGCACCGCTTCGGGGTGCCGGCCGCGACGGTGGCCGAGGTGACGCCGTATCTCTACGCGCGGCTGGTCGGGCTCGCGCCCTTCTTCGTGCTCGCCGCGTGCCGCGCGTTCCTGCAGGCGCGCGAGGTGACCCGGCCGCTGGTCATCGGCGTGGTGCTGGCCAACGCGCTGAACCTCCCGCTGACCTGGGGCCTGGTCTTCGGCGAGCTCGGGCTCCCGCAGCTCGGTACGGCGGGCGCGGGCTGGGCCAGCGCGGTCGCGACCGTGGTGCAGCTGTCGGTGGCCGCCCTCGCGGTGACGAAGCTCTGGGGGCCGCATCGTCGCTTCCACCCTCCCGCCTCCCCACCCATCCGCAAGGTGCTCGCGCTCGGCACGCCCATCGGGCTGCAGCTGGCCGCCGAGGTGGGCTCGTTCGCCATCGTCACGGTGCTCATGAGCCGGCTCGGGACGCTCGCGCTGGGCGCGCACAACGTGGCGCTCACGCTCATCAGCACGACGTTCCAGGTCGCCGTCGCGCTCGGGGCCGCCACCGCGGTCCGTGTGGGGCACGCGGTCGGACGCGCCGACGCGCCGGGCACGCGAAGGAGCGGGCTGACGGGCATCGCCGCGGGCGCGGTCGCCATGCTCGCCGGCGCGCTGGCCTTCCTCACCATCCCCGACGTCCTCGCGCGCGTGATCACGGACGAGCCCACGGTGATCACGGCCGCGGTCCCGCTGTTCGCGGTGGCGGCCGCGTTCCAGATCTCCGACGGGGTCCAGGCGGTCGCGGCCGGCGCGTTGCGCGGCGCAGGAGACACGCGCTGGCCGCTCATCGCGAACCTCGTCGGGCACTATGCGATCGGCGTGCCCCTCGGCGCGGGCCTGGCCTTCGCCCTCGACTGGGGCCCCGTCGGGCTCTGGTGGGGCCTCAGCGCGGGTCTCACGGCGGTGGCGCTCGGACTCGGCGCGCGCTTCGCCTGGCTCTCGCGCCGACCCATCGCCCGCGCCTGAAAGGTGGCGGTGAGCTTGATTGATGGCCGCACGCATCGCAGGCTCCGCGCCCTCGGAGGAAGACTCTTGGTGACGCTTCGGTTCCAGACCACCGCCTCGCTCCTCGCCGCGCTCGCGTCGGGGCAGCTCTTCGGCTGCGACGCCAGCTCGGAAGATCCCGCCGATCCGAACCCGAGCGGAGGCGGCGGCGGCAGCCGCGCCGACGATGAGCCGCGACCGGCGCCACCGACCACCGCCGACGCGTCCTTCCTCGACGCGTTCGCGGAGACGGGCCGCTTCCGCTACGGACAGCCCCGCGCCATCGAGGTCCTCCCCGACGGAAGCGGCGTCCTCTACCTCCGCTCCGGCGCGCGCGACAGCGAGGGCAAGCTCTATCTCTGGGACCCGGAGACCCGCGAGGAGCGCGAGCTGCTCACGGCCGCCGATCTGACCGAGAACGGCGAAGAGGAGCTGAGCGCCGAGGAGCGCGCCCGCCGCGAGCGGATGCGCCTGACCGCGCGCGGCATCGCGAGCTTCCGGCTCTCCCCCGACGCCACGCGCATCCTCATCCCGCTCTCCGGTCGGCTCTTCCTCGTCGACCGCGCGCTGATCGGCCAAGACGGCGCGGTCCGCGAGCTGGAGTCCAGCGCCGGCCGCGCGATCGATCCCCGCTTCAGCCCCGACGGCTCACACATCGCCACGGTGCGCGGCGGCGACCTCTACGTGATCGACGTGGCCACCGGCGCGGAGGTGCGCCTCACGACGCGCCCCAGCGACGAGGTGGAGAACGGGCTCGCCGAGTTCGTGGCGCAGGAGGAGATGGGGAGGATGCGCGGCTTCTGGTGGTCGCCGGACTCGCGCTCGATCGCCTACCAGCAGACGGACCACTCGGGGATGGAGCGCATGCACATCCTCGATCCGATGCACCCCGAGCACGAGCCCCAGGCCTGGCCCTACCCCAGACCCGGCGAGACCAACGCGCGGGTCCGCCTCGGCGTGCTGCCGATCTCCGGCGGGCCGACGCGCTGGGTCGAGTGGGACCACGAGCGCTTCCCCTACCTCGCCACGGTCCGCTGGCCCCGCAGTGGCCCGCTGACGCTGCTCGTGCAGGACCGCGAACAAGAGGAAGAGTCATTGCTCGCGGCCGATCCAGCCAGCGGGGAGACCCGGCCGCTGCTGAGCGAATCGGACGACGCCTGGATCAACCTCGATCAGACCGCGCCCCGCTGGCTCTCGAGCGGCGAGCAGTTCCTGTGGAGCTCGGAGCGCGACGGGGAGTGGCGGCTCGAGCTGCGCGGCGCGGACGGCTCGCTCGTGCGCGCGCTCAGCCCCGAGGGGTTCGGCTACCGCAGCCTCTTGCACGTGGACGAGGACGCGGGCGTGGTCTGGGTGACGGCGAGCGCGGAGCCCACGGAGACCCACGTCTACACCCTGCCGCTCTCCGGCGAGGGCGACCCCACCCGTCACACCGAGGAGCCCGGGGAGCACGAGGCGGTGTTCGGACGCGGCACCGATCTCTGGGTGCACGTGAGCCAGACCGCAGACGGCGAGGTCGAGAGCGCGGTCAGGCGCGGGGACGAGGCGCTCGGCGTGCTCCCCTCGAACCTCGAGGCGCCCCCCTTCATGCCCAACCTGTCCTTCGAGACGGTCGGGCGGCGGGAGTGGCGCGCGGTGGTGGTCCGCCCGCGCGACTTCGACGAGAGCCTCCGCTACCCGGTGATCGTGCACGTCTACGGCGGGCCCCACGTCCGCTACGTGACCAAGACGCCTCGCCGCTACCTGCTCTCCCAGTGGCAGGCCGACCACAACTTCATCGTCGTGACGATCGACGGCCGCGGCACGCCCGGCCGGGGTCGCGAGTGGGAGCGCGCCATCGACGGCGACTTCATCTCGGCCCCCCTCGAGGATCAGGTCGAGGCGCTCCAGCAGCTCGGCGATCGACACCCCGAGATGGACATGGAGCGCGTCGGCGTCTGGGGCTGGAGCTTCGGCGGGTACTTCAGCGCGATGGCGGCCCTGCGACGCCCCGACATCTTCCGAGCCGGCGTGGCCGGCGCGCCGGTCAGCGAGTGGCGCGACTACGACACCCACTACACGGAGCGCTACATCGGCCTCCCCGAGGAGGAGGGGACCGAGGGCAGCTACCACGCGAGCAGCGTGCTCACCTTCGCCGGTGAGGCGCCCGAGGCCGACCACCGCCCGCTGCTGATCATCCACGGCACCGCGGACGACAATGTCTACTTCAGCCACGCGCTGAAGCTGCAGAACGCGCTCTTCCAGAGCGGACGCCCCGCCGACCTGCTGGCGCTGAGCGGGCTGACGCACATGGTCCCCGAGGCCAACGTCGTCCGCCGCATGCATCAACGCGTGATGCGGTTCTTCGAGTCACACCTCAGACGAACGCCGACACCACGGTGACGTTGTCGGACGTCGACGCGTCCATCGCGGCACGCACGAGGAGGTGACACGCCTCGTCCGCGCTCTCGGCCGCGGACAGGTGCTCGGCGATCGCCTCGTCTCCCACGACGTCGGTCAGCCCGTCCGACGCGAGCATCACGCGGTCGCCAGGCGTGAGCTGGAACCACGCGCCGTCCACCCGCGGCTCCTGCCGGTCTCCGCCGATGGCGTTCACCAGGATGTGGCTGAGGTGGGAGAGGTCGAGGTCGGCGCCGCCGTCCCCCGACTCCTTGCGCACGCGCTCGGCGAGGCTGTGGTCTTCGGTGATCCGGTCCAGCCGCCCTTCGCGCAGCAGGTAGGCCCGGCTGTCGCCGACGTGCGCGACGAAGAGCTCCCGCTCGAGCAGGTACGCCATGACGAGCGTGGTCCCGAGCTTCGGGCTCGCGTGCTTGCGCGCCGCCACCGACCAGAGGCGGGCCTGGACCGACCGCGCCATCTCGCCCACGCCATCGATGAGCGCGCGTCGGTGCGCGTCGTCGAGCGTCTCGCTCCAGGGCATGTGGTGGGCCAGCCACTCCACGACGCCGTCGACGGTGACCGCGCTCGCGAGGTCGCCCGAGCCGTGCCCGCCCATACCGTCGGCCACCACCAGCACGGTCCCCTCGGACGCGGCGAGCGTGCCCCCCGGCGCCGCGGCGAGGCTCGACGCGCGCACGG
Source organism: Sandaracinaceae bacterium (assembly GCA_040218145.1). GTDB lineage: Bacteria > Myxococcota_A > Polyangia > Polyangiales > Sandaracinaceae > JAVJQK01. The sequence goes on from JAVJQK010000109.1 coordinate 219,424, forward strand.
CGACGCAGCGGCTCACGTCGGCGACCAGGAACTGGTCTTCGTTCTTCTCGCGACCGCCGACGTGCGTGAGCCCGCCGACGTCGCGGCTCCGCGTCGGAGCCTCGCTCGCGCCGCGCAGGTTGGGGAGGGTCTGCGGGCCGGGATCGAAGGGAGCGGCCTCGGTGTGTGCGTGGGTCATCGAAGGATGGACCCAGCAAGCCACGCGCCGGAGCCCCGTGAGGCCCGGCGCGCGCGTCGCACCGTGACGGGCCGCCCCGCCGTGTCGTCCTGCGTCAGCCCTCTTCGGCCGCCGGGTCGCCCGCGTCCATGTCGTCGACGGTGTCGTCACCCTCGCCGCCGGACGTCGCGGGCTCGGCGCCGCCAGCGCCGCCCGGGAGCTCACCGCTGACGCCACCCGTGGTCGTCATGTAGGCGAGGATCGCCTCGAGGTCGTCGGCGCTGAGCCGGCTCTCGCGGATCGCCGGCATGTCGTCCTCGCCCTCCCGGACCTGCTGACGCATGCGCGCCGGATCCCAGCCGAGGCCCTCGAGGTTGGGCGCGCCGCTCGCGTGGCAGGCCATGCAGATCTGGTTGTAGACCGTCTCGCCGCGCGCGATGTCGGCCGAGGCGATGGGCCCCGCGTAGTCGGCGCTCGTGGCGTGAGCCTCCTCCGCGCCCTCTCCACCCGAGCCACCACACGCCGCCAGGGTCAGGGCCACCGCGGTCATCAAAGCCAGTCGCGTCATTCTCTCTCCTCCGAAGCCCCGAGTCGGTGGGGCGCGCGAATGTCACCACGCGGGGATCGCGCTGGCAAGGTCGTGGCGGCCGGAGGTCAGTCGAGCGCGCGCAGGGCCGCCTTGCGGACCTTCTTCCGGTCGCGCGGAGAGGCGTCGAGGGCGGCGCGCGCGTCGAACCCGAGCGTGAGCAGCTCGTGCACCGCGGTGTGGATCAACATCGCGTCGTCACCGAGGAGCGCGTCGGCGAGCCAGCGATGTCGCGGCTTGGACGCGTTCTTCTTCACCCACTTCGCCCAGTCTTCGGGGCGCGCGCCGAAGTCGTGTCCGGTCAGGGTACGGAGCGCGAGGTGGGCCCGCTCCGCCATCTCGGCGTCGAACGGGTCGAGCGCCCGCGCGAGCGCGACGAGCGCGCCGGGATCGCGGAGCCGATGCAGCGCGGTGACGTAGCGGAGCCGAGGCCCGCGATCGACGTGCGCCATCGGGAGCTGCTCGCGCATCGGAGCGAGCACCCCCTCGAGCGCGCCGTGCTCCGCCGCCCAGCGCTCGAGCGAGACGCACGCGGCGTCGAAGGTCTGGAGGTCCGAGTCGAGCACGCGCTCCGCCAGCGCCTCGAGGACCTCGTCCCCGGGCACGTCGACGCTGAGCAAGGTCGCGTAGAACCGCTGGTCGGTCTGGGGCGCGCGCATCAGCGTCGCGACGGTGCCGACCGCCTCGCGGCCGAAGCCGGCGAGCACGCGCGCGAGTGGGCCGGTGTCCCTGCCCCGCGGCAAGGACTTGAAGGGGAGCCGCCGGTCGAACCAGCAGAGGCCCGGGAACGCCTCGGCGACGAACGGGAGGGCGTCGGGACCGAGCGTCCGGAAGGCGGCGACGGCGGGGCCCTCGTCCTCGGGCCCGACCGAGCGGAGCTGCTCGATGAGCTTCTTCGCGCGGTGCGCGACGGTCGGCGCGGGCACGGCGGGAGGCGCCGGCTTCGTCGGCTGGCGCGCGTCGAACCGCGGGACGACGAGGCGCTCTTCGCTGTGCACCGATCGAGGCTGGCGCGCGGGCTCGAGCTCGGCGAGCTCCGGCTCCCCCTGCAGCTCGAGCGCCTCGTCGACGTCGAGCGCGGGCAGCTCCAGCGCGTCCTCGACGTCCAGGCCGCTCGACGCGCCCTCCTCCTCCTCGGCCGGCGTCAGCGCGGCGTTCGGCGGCGCCCCGGAGGCGCCTCGGCGCGCGCCGCGCTCCACCTCGGGGGGCGGCGCCGTCGCGCGAAGCGACTCGGGGCGCGCGTCGAACTGCGGCACGCAGACGACCTCCTCGCGCACCGCACCGCTGGGCGTGCGCAGGGAATATCGGCCATCCTGCTTGGCGCCGCCCATCGCTCCTCCGAGAGTAGGGCACACTTTCGTCATTCGCATCACTTTTCATACAGAGCGGAAAGCGTCAGACTGACATCGTCCAACTGCTGAACAGCCGACCCCTCATGTCGCAGCGCTACGATATCGGCCTCGAATCACCCCCGACGTGCACATCTGGCACGCGATGCAGCGCCGGGATCGCGTCGCCCCTCTCGGCGCGCGCCGCCAGCCCGCCTGGCGCGCCGCTTGCTGCGTCGACCCGCGTGCACCGCCTGACGTTCGTGCTCTCGGCCCTCCTCCTCAGCGCCTGCTTCGGCGGCGAGGCCGCTCCCCTCGACAACCCCGACCTCGGCATGAAGGCGTCGTCCCTGACCGCGGCCGAGCGACGGGTGCGCGCGGCGCAGATCCGCGACGCGGCCGCCGCCAACGGCATCACGCAAGGATGGCTGCTCGCGGGCATCGCCGACGCCGAGACGCGCATGAGCCACTGCTGGAGCGAGCTGACCTGGGCGTGTCAGGGCCCGAACAGCTCCGACTGCGGAGGCGGCCCGGTCGTGGCGGGGGCGGGCGACGGGCCGTGCTCGCTGCGCCAGGGCGGGCTCGGCATGTTCCAGTTCGACGCCGGCACCTTCGACGACACCCTGCGACGCGAGGGCGACCGCGTCCTCTACATCGCGGGCAACGTCGCGGCCGCCGTCGACTTCGTGGTCAACATGGTGATCCGCTCGACCTACGTCTCCGGCGTCGACAACCGCGCGCAGGCGATCGACTGGATCAACGGGGTCCGCATCGGCAACGGGCGCTGGGACCCATGGATCCGCACCGTCACGCACTACTACAACGGCTGCCGCCCGAGCTACTCCTGCTTCCCGTCCCGCTACGCGCACTACCGTGACAACACGACGGGCGTCTACAGTGAGATGGGCGCGGACTTCTGGGACCCGACGCACGACTTCGCGGCGGAGTTCGTGAGCCAGAGCTTCCCCTTCGCCCGCGACCCGTTCGAGCTCTACCCGGGTCAAGAGCAGGCGGGGTACATCGAGCTGCGCAACGTCGGCACCGAGGCCTGGACCCCGGGGGTGACGATGCTCGGCACGACGCAGCCCCGGGACGCCGAGAGCCCCATCGCGGGGAGCGACTGGATCAGCCCGAACCGCGCGGCCACCGTCGACGCGCCGGTCGCGCCCGGTGACGTCGGCCGCTTCGCGTTCTCGGTCCGCGGCCCCGACACGCTCGCTGACTACCCGCAGTACTTCACGCTGGTCCAGGAGGGCGTGGCGTGGTTCAGCGACCAGGGCGGCCCGCCCGACGATCAGCTCCAGGTGCGCGTCACCTCCGTCGCCGCTCCGTCGTGCGCCGACTCGGGGCCCGAGTGGAGCTGCGACGGCCTAGCGCGCGTGCGGTGTCAGTTCGGCGAGACGCTGCGCGAGCCGTGCATGCACGGCTGCCTGCCGATGGGGGGTGGCGCGGTCTGCGCGGGTCCGCCGAGCGACATGGACCTCGACGGGGACGGGGCGCTCGCCGACGTCGACTGTGACGACGAGGACGCGACGGTCTACCCCGGCGCGACGGAGATCTGCGGAGACGGGCGCGACCAGGACTGCGACGGCAACGACGTGCTCTGCGGCGGAGGCGGCGACGGGGGCACGTTCGTGCCCGTGGACGCGGGGCCGGGCGGCGGCGGCCTGACCGGCGGATGCAGCGCCTCGGGCGCGCGCGTCGGCCCGACGTGGCTGGCGCTGCTGGGTCTGCTGGCCCTGGGCGCGACACGTCTCAGGCGTCGTCTGGAGAGCTGATCCGCTACCGCTCGAGCTCCTTGACCCGCAGCCCGAGCTGGTTGAAGCGCAGCCGCACCTTGCGGCCCGCGCCCGGGTCGTCGCCCTCGAGCAGGCGCTCGGCCATGGCCTCGAAGTCCCCGCCGGTCTCCTTGAACAGTCGCACGAAGAGCTGCCGCTCGAGATCGCGCGCCACGTCGCGGAGCTGCGCGCGCGGGCGGAACGAGAGGCCCCCCGCGCGGCGCTCGCCCTCCTCCTGCGGAGGCCGCCAGCCCGCGCCGAGCAGCTCGCGCACGAGCTTGGCGGGGATGGGGATGGTCTCGGGCGCCCCGGTCCGACGGCCGCTCTGCGCGGCCTCGAGCGCGTCGGCGAGCGCGAAGACGAGCGCGTTCGCGAGCAACAGCTCGAGCTCCCGCACGTTCCCCGGCCAGTCGTGGGCCCGCAGCTCGCCCGCGCTCTGCCGCGACAGGACGAAGCTCACCCCGGACCCCTGCGGCGCCTTGCCGATCGCGAGCTGCGCGCGCGGCGCCCCCTCGATCTCCACCGCCTCCATGTAGTCTGCGAGCAGCGCCCGGTCCGCCCCCGTGGCGAGCTTCTTCCGGACGAAGGCCTCGGCGAGCACGGGCAGGTCCGAGATGCGCTCGCGCAGCGGAGGCAGGCGCACGCGCGCCGCGGGGTTGAGCCTGGCGTAGAGGTCCGCCCGGAACGCGCCCTCCCGGACCTTCGCCTCGAGATCCGCGTTCGTCGCCGCGATCACCTTCACGTCGACGGGCCGCGGGGTGCTCTCACCGAGGCGCGTGATGCGCGCGTCCTGGAGCGCGAGCAGCAGCATGCGCTGCGCCTCCGGGGGGAGGTTCCCGATCTCGTCGAGGAAGAGGGTGCCGCCATGCGCCTCCTCGAAGCGCCCGCGCCGATCGAGCGCCCCGCTGAACGCGCCCTTCGCCGTCCCGAACAGCTCCGAGGCCATCAGCGTCTCGGGGAGCGCCGAGAGATCGACCGCGATGAAGGGGCCCTCACGTCGCGTCGCGGGGTGGATCACGCGCTCCGCGAGCGCGCTCTTGCCCGTGCCGGTCTCGCCGAGCAGCAACATCGGGAGCGAGGTGCGCGCGAGCACCGAGACGTCCCGCCGGACGCGCGCCATCTCCGGCGACGACCCCCACGCGTAGCCGCCCGCCTCGGGCATCTCACGGCGCCGCGCGAGCACCCGCTCCACCAGCAGCCCGAGGGCGCGCGCGTCGAAGGCGTCGGCGCCCGCGAGCGTGGCGAATTCGTCGACCGCAAGCGCCTCCGCCGCCTCCTCGTAGGCGAGCTCCTCGCGGCTCGTCATCAGGATCACCGGCAGCTCCCCGCGCGCGCGGCGCAGGTGCGCGAGGATCTCGATCCCCTGCAGACGCTTGCGCGCCTTCTCCGGGACGCGCTTCGCGGCGAGCAGGCGCGCCTCGGGCACGTCGAAGGCGACATCGAGCAGGACCACGTCGACGTCCGGGTTCTGCGCGAGCGCCTCGTCCGCCTCACCCGCGTCGTGGGCGTGGGTGAGCGTGCAGCCAGGCCGCGCGGGGCACTCCCAGCAGGGGCCCGGGAGATCACAGCGCGTCGCGTAGTCGTAGTCGCGGAGCAGGGCGTGGGCGAGCTCCACGTAGCGCTCGCCGTCGTCGATCACGAGGAGCTTGGGGCGGTCCGCCATCAGGCGCCCTCCGCCGCGTACCCGCGCAGGAGCCGCTCCACGGCCAGGGCGCGCCGGCAGGCCTCGCGGCACGCCGCCTCCTCCCCGCCGCGGACGTCGCCCTCGAGCGCGTCGATCGCCCGAAGGTGCGCCGCCGCCTCCTCGAGCGCCGCGTGCGGTGGAAGCTCCGCCGCGAGGGCCGCGAACCGAGCGCTCGGCCGTCCACCACCCGGCGCCTCGTAGAGGTCCTTGGCGAGCAGGGGCACGAGCCCGTCCGGGAAGGCGCCCGTGGGCGGCACGTTCCGCGCGATCCGAGCGATGTACTTGCCCACGTCGTGCGCGAGCGTCGCGTGCGCGCTCAAGCCGGCGCCTCCGCGAGAGACTCGAGGGCGCGCACGATGGCCGCCGCGTCGAAGGCGCGCACGGCGCCGACCTTGCCGTAGAGCTTGCGGAGGTTCATCAGGCGACGCGGCGGGAAGTCGTGCACGAAGACGGCGGGCTGATGGTGCCCCGCCTCACGAAGCGCGCCGAGGATGAGCGTCCCCTGCTGCTCCTTGAGCCACCGCGCGGCCCGCGCCTCGTCACCCGCGAAGAGCCTCTCGGCCATGCCCTGGACGTCCCCGATGAGTGTGTCCTTGGACGCGCGCTCGAAGCGGAGGTCGATCAGCATGGCCTCCGCGTCGTCCTCCATCGCCGCGAGCGCCTCGTCCGCCGAGTGGGCCGCCACGATGTCCCAGCGCTCCGCCAGGAACAGGCGCGCGAATTCCTCGTACTCGCCGCCGTCTTCGATGACCAGGAGCCGACCCATGCCGCGGATCATACCCGCCCCCACGGGCGCCGCGGTAACCCTTCGCCCGCGCTCCCCGTTCATGGCGCCCGCCGTCCGGGACGACCCCGGGCGCAGCGCGCGCCTACCTCTTCAGCGATCGAGGGGAGGGGAGAGCCATGAACCCGAAAGCGCTGAACGAGCTCCGGAGCGCGGTGCGCGGCGAGATCATCGAGCCCGGTGACGAGACCTACGAGGACGCGCGCCACGTCTACAACGCCATGATCGACCGGCGACCGCGCGTGATCGTGCGGTGCGTCGACGACGCCGACGTGATCGCGTGCGTCCGACTCGCCGGCGAGCACGGCTTGCTGCTGTCCGTGCGAGGGGGCTCCCACAGCGTCCCCGGCTTCGGCACCAACGATGGCGGCATGGTCATCGATCTCTCCCGGATGAAGGGCGTTCGGGTCGATCCCGCGGCGCGCACCGCGCTCGTCCAGGGCGGCGCGACCTGGGGCGACTTCGACCACGCCTCGCACCCCTTCGGGCTCCACACCACGGGCGGCATCCTCTCGACGACGGGGGTGTCGGGCCTCACGCTCGGGGGCGGCATCGGCTACCTCGCGCGCGCGCACGGGCTCTCGCTCGACAACCTGCGTGGCGCGGACGTGGTGCTCGCGAGCGGCGAGCGCGTCCACGCGAGCGCGACCGAGCACCCGGAGCTCTTCTGGGCCATCCGGGGCGGCGGCGGCAACTTCGGCGTCGTGACGTGCTTCGAGATGGCGCTCCACCCCGTCGACGTCATCTACGGCGGCCCGATGTTCTTCGAGGTCGAGCACGCGCGGCGCGTCCTCTCGACCTACCGCGACTACATCGAGGACGCTCCGCGCGAGCTGGGCGCGTTCTTCGGCTGGCAGATCGCCCCGCCCCTGCCCTTCATCCCGAAGGAGCGGCACGGGGACACCTTCTGCATCATCGTGTCGTGCTGGAACGGCCCGCTCGACGAGGGGGAGGCGGCGCTGGCCCCGTTCCGCGCCGCCGCGCCCGTGGTGGCCGAGCACGTCGGCCCGATGCCCTACCCGGCGCTCAACGCGGCGTTCGACGCGCTCCTTCCGCCGGGCCTTCAGCACTACTGGAAGGCGAACTTCGTCCGGAAGCTCACCGACGACGCCATCGCCATGCACCTCGAGCACGGCCCGCAGGTTCCGTCGATGCAGTCGACGGTGCACATCTATCCCATCAACGGTGCCTGCCATCAGGTGCCGGCGGACGCGACCGCGTTCGGGCATCGGGACGCGAGCTTCGCCACCGTCATCGCCGGCATGTGGGAGGACCCCGCCGACAACAAGGCCAACATCGGGTGGGTGCGCCGCTACGCCAAGGCGACCGCGCCTCACTCCGAGCCGGGCGGCTACATCAACTTCTCGTCCGCCGACGACCAGGCGCGCGTGGCCGAGAACTACGGCGCGAGCTTCGCGCGGCTGCGGCAGGCCAAGCGCCGCTACGACCCGGACAATCTCTTCCGGATGAACCAGAACATCGCCCCCTGAGGACTCACGCCGAGACCGCCAGCTCGTCCTCGCCGTAGGCGCGGAAGAACCGGAGGGTGACGGACTTGGCGAAGCCCTCGCCACCGTCCTCGACGAGGATGGCGCCGTCGTAGCGGGCGAGCGCCGCGGTCACCAGCCCGAGGCCGCGGTCCATCTTGCGCGCGTAGAGGTCGGTGGTGCTGAAGCGCTGCACGCTCGTGTCGCGCACGTGCACGCGCACCACCTCCTCCCCGGTGATCTCGACCGCCGTCTCGACGTCCAACCCGATCCGCCGCGGCGCCTCGTCCTGGCCGACCGCGAGGATGGCGTTGCGCACCACGTTCTTCAGGATGAGCACGAGATCCACCCGAAAGACCTCCACCATCGGGGCCGGCGATGGCCCCCGGATCACCACCTCGTCCAGCGTGACCTGCCCGGCCGCGTACTCACTCCGCACCTCGTCGACGACCTCTCGGAAGAGGGCCCCATCCACGGGCGTCCGCACGAGTCGTTGCACGAGCTGCGACAGGTGACGATCGAGGGCGCGCAGCTCGGCGTGCGCGTCTGCGAGCTTTGCCCCCGCCCGCGCCTCCCCGGCCGCCACGCCCGTCTCGAGCGACGCGATGGCGCGGATGGCGCGCCCGGCCCGCCGGAACGCCGGATCGCGCCGCCCGAGGTCGAGCTCGGGGCCGAGCGCGCGCTCGAACGCGGCGAGGTGACCGCCCCAGGCCTCGGTGAGCGGCTCACCGCCGTAGAGCCGGTTCTGCAGGAACGCCCGCTGGTCCGCCGTCGCGCGCCCGCGCTCGAGCGCGCCGACCGCGTCTCCCACTGCGCCGATCCGGTGTTTGAGCAGCTCGTGGCGCAGGCTCCCCACCAGGTAGGTGATGGCGGGGTGCAGCTCCGGGCGACGCTCCGCGAGCACCTCGAGGGGGACCAGCGACACGCGCACGCGCCAGAGGAGGCGCGCCACCGCGGCGACCGCCAGCAGGAGCGCCGCCAGCGCGACCCACAGCGGCCAGCTCGGCGTCTCCGTCCGGGGCGTGACCGCCTCCGCCGCTCCCCCGTCGACCGGCAGCTCGAAGCGTGCGGTGCCCTCGGGGTCGAGCTCGAAGAGCTCCGCGAGCGCGCGCTCGGCGGCCGGGTCGCGCGGGTTCAACAGCAGGAACTTCCGGTAGTACTCGATCGCGCGGAACTTGAGCTGCTCGTTCTCGGGCTCCTCGGCGAACCGATCCCGGAAGGCACGCGCCAACGGGAGGTAGAGGGCCGGATCCATCGGCGCGATGCGCGCCGCGCGCTCGAACTGCTCCCAGACGTCCGGCTCGCCGCGGCGCACGCTCTCGATGAACGCTCGGTAGCGCGGCTGGGCCTCGCTCAGCAGCTGACGCGCCTCGCGCCCCTCGGACGACTCGGCCTCGATCGCGCGCCAGTCCGCGTAGGCGTCCGGCTCTCGCTCGATGTGCCACCGCGCGCGCGCCCGCGCCCAGCGCTCCGCCGCCGCCGGCGCGTCCGAGGTGCCCGCGGGGTCCCCGTAGCATCCGCTCGCGACGAGCAGCGCGCACAGGACCATCCATGTTCTCGGAGGCTTCATCGCTGGGATCGACCCGCCGTTGTCCGTTCTCTTGGGGGGTCGAGAGTACCAACCGCCGCGATTGGCCGACCCCATGATTGACGGGCCCGGTGCGGCGTGAGTAGCCTGGTCGTCTCACCGCGCCGAGAGCGTCGCGCGGCGGGCGGCCGGAGTCGAATGGGCGAAGGTCCGAAGGGGGGCTAGATGCTCGAAGTGAATGGATCGGGGATGCCGGTAGACGGAGCTTCGAACGATGCGCCGACGACGCAGTCGGACGCGCTGCGGGTCCTCGTCGTCGACGACGAGCCGCTCATCGGGACCACGCTGCGCATCCTCCTCGACGATCACGACGTCGAGGTGGTGACGTCCGGGCGCGCCGCCCAGGAGGTGCTCGCGGAGGGCGCCTTCGACGTCGTGCTCTGCGACCTGATGCTCGACGATCTCTCGGGCATGGAGCTGTCCGCCTGGCTCGACGAAGCGCGACCGGACCTGAAGGAGCACGTGATCTTCATGACCGGCGGCGCCTTCACCGAGGAGGCGCGCACGTTCCTCCGTAGTGTGCCGAAGGGACGTCAGCTCGAGAAGCCGTTCAGCGCGGCCGAGATCCAGGATCTGCTCGCCCAGTTCGCGTGAGCGGACTCGGATCGCGCTTGGCCGCGAGCGAAGATTGAGGGATCCTCGCCGCATGCGTCACACGATCGCGATCTTGGCTTGTGTGGGCGCGCTCGGCTGCGGCGGGCTGCGTCTGAACATCATCGACTCCGCCTTCCAGAGGCCGAGCAACGTCGCGGTGTACTTCACCGTCGACTCCGCCACCGGCGACCCGGTCACCGGGCTCGAGTCGGAGGACTTCCGCATCTACGAGGACGGAACGATCGTCAGCGTGGCCGAGAGCCAGCAGACCATCATCAACCCTGAGGTCGCGGCCGAGCACTACACGCTCGTCCTGGTCGACATGAGCGGCAGCGTCTCCGAGAGTGATCAGGTCCCGCTCATCGAGACGGCGACCCAGCAGCTCACCAGCCAGCTCGCCGACCATCAGCGCGTCGGGATCTACGCCTTCGACGGCTCGGAGGAGATCCACCGGATCACGCCCTTCACGCAGAGCGAAGGCGCCGCGAGCGCGGGCGCGGGGCGGCTCTCCGGCTTCCGCCCGCGTGACCCCTCGACGAACCTTCACGGGGCCGTCGTCGCGGCCATCGCGGAGCTCGACCAGGCCCTCGAGCGCTCGCGCACCCCGCTCCGGTTCGGCACCGTCGTCGTCTTCACGGACGGAACCGACCGGGCCGCCCGCGTCACGTCGAGCGAGATGTCCGACGCGATCGAGAGCAGCCCGTACGACTTCTTCGCGATCGGCGTGGGCGACGAGATCGACGAGAACGTGCTCGGCAACGTCGGGCGTGAGGGCTACGTCATGGTGGACGACACCGAGGCCATCGACGCAGCCTTCCAGCGCATCGGCGAGCGCATCCTCCGCATGACCCAGCGCTACTACCTGCTCAGCTATTGCAGCCCGGCGCGCGCCGGGATGCACACCGTGACCGTCGAGGCCCTCTCCGAGGGCGCGGCCGGATCGGTGAGCTACGAGTTCGACGCCGAGGGCTTCGGCCCGAACTGCAACTCCGAGCGCCCGCCGCCCTTCGACACGAGCCAGGGTGGCGCCACGCCGCGCAACCGTCCGCGTCGCGATCGCGGGCAGCGCTTCGAGATCCGCGCGCAGGCCGTCGTGGAGTGAGAGACTGTCGATGAGTCTCCCGTCGCCCCGCGTCCGATCCGGGCCCATGCGCGTCGTTGCCGCTCGTCGCCGTGCTCTCCGCACGCCTCCTCGCGTCGCCTCGCGCCTGGACCCGCCTCGACTGCGGGACTCGGTCCGACTCACCGACAGTCTCTGAGACTCAGCCCTCGACCGGCTTGCCCACGAAGCGCACGATCCCGTAGAGGACCGCGCAGCCGAGAAGCAGCGCGACCGGCGCGCCCCAGAGGCCGAGGCCGGTCGCGATCTCGCCCACCACGAGGCTGACTCCGCCGACCGCGAGCGCGTACGGGAGCTGCGTGCGGACGTGGTCGACGTGGTCACAGCTCGACGCCATCGAGCTCATGATCGTCGTGTCGCTGATCGGCGAGCAGTGGTCGCCCCACACGGAGCCGGCGAGGATGGACGCGACGCTGCTCAGCACCACCGCGCCGTCGGCCGGCGCCAGCTCGTGGGCGAGCGGGATCACGAGCGGGAAGAGGATCCCCATCGTGCCCCACGACGTCCCGGTGGCGAAGCTGGTGGCCGCCGCGATGACGAACACGAGCGCGGGGAGGAGACCGGCCGGCATCCACCCGCCGATCGCCTGGATGACGTAGTCGGCGGTGTGGAGGTGCTCGCAGACCTCGCCGAGCGACCACGCGAGCACGAGGATCATCACCGCGAGGCTGATGGACTTCACGCCCGCGACCCACGCCTCCATGGCGCTGCGCACCGTGAGCGTCCGGCGCGCCAGCGCGATCACGATGGCGACGAAGCCGCCGAGCAGCGCAGACCAGAGGAGCGCCTTGAGCGAGTCGGCCTTGCCGAAGACGTTCTGCAGGTTGACGTCGAGCAGGCTCAGCGCGGCGTCGGCCTCCGCGATCGCGGCGGGGGTGGTCGCCGCGTCGCGCAGCGCGAGCGCCACGTCGCGCGCCTCGAGGAGCGACGCGTGCCCCGTCACGTACATGCCGATCATGGCCGTCGCGATCACGACCAAGATCGGGATCACCGCGTCCAGCCAGCGCGGCGTCGTGCCCTCGGGCGGCTGGAGCGCCTCGGCGTCGAAGTCGCTCGCCGGGTCCGCGCCGTCACGGATCAGCTTCCCCTCGTAGAGGGCGCGCCGCTCGGCCGCGCGCATCGGGCCGAAGTCGCGCCGCGTCAGGACGAGCATCAGCACGAACGCGATCATGAGCAGCGGATAGAACCGATACGGGATGCTCTGGAGGAACACCACGTAGGGGTCGCCGGGGATGCCGAGGGCCGCGTACTGCTCGTGGATGTAGCCGACCTCGACCCCCACCCAGCTCGAGACGAGGGCGAAGCTCGAGACGGGCGCCGCCGTCGCGTCGACGAGGAACGCGAGCTTCTCGCGGCTGATCTTCAGCCGGTCGGTGATCGGCCGCATCGTGGTGCCGACCAGCAGGCTGTTCGAGTAGTCGTCGAAGAAGATCGCGAGGCCCATGAGCCAGGTCGCGAGCGCGCCGCTGAGGCGCGTCTTGGCCACCCGCGTGACCAGCTCCGCCATGCCGAGCGCGCCGCCCGAGCGCGCGATGACGCCGATCATGCCGCCGAGCAGCAGGCTGAAGATCACGATCGACGCGTGATCCCCGTCGGCCAGCGCGCCGACCGCGTAGGTGTCCGCGGTGCGCAGCAGGCCGATGAACGGGTCGTAGCCGTTGACGAAGGTCGCGCCGAGCCAGACCCCGGCCACGAGCGCGACGACGACCTCGCGAAGGACGATGGCCAGGCCGATCGCGAGCAGCGGCGGCAGGATGGAGAGCCACGCCGGCATCGACGCGGGCGGGCCCGGCGTCACGTCCTGCGCGAACGCGACGGAGGCGAGCGCCAGGACGGCGAGCGAGAGGGCGGCGATGAGGGGAGCGCGGGCACGCACGGCGCGCGACGATAGCCCGAATCAGGGTGTGCAGCTCAAGCCGATGTCCTCGACGTGGCTGCAGTTCTCCATGCCCCAGCCGCGGAAGGGGCAGGAGGCGAGGCGGCCCTCGGTGCCCGCGCAGTCGAGGTCGTCCATCCAGGTGGGGTCGACGCCGTCCGGGAAGCCGCTCGTCAGGGCCGAGCCCGCGGCCGAGAAACCCAGCTCGCCGCACGCGACGGAGACGAAGTTCGTCTGCCGGGTGCCGCTCGTCGAGATGTAGTCGTCACAGACCGTGCCCCACACGCCGCCGTGAAGGATCTCGAGGCGCCCCTGATTGCGCGCGGTGCCCGCGACGAGGCGCGTGTCGCCGTCCGCGTGCACGTCGCAACGGAAGCCGGCGCCCTCGGTGGCCCCGCAGTTCTCGGTGCCCCACGGCTGGTGCGGGCAGTCGCCGATGCGCCGCTCGGTCCCGGTGCAGTTCACGTCGTCGAGCACGAAGGTCCCGCTCGGCGCGTCGTAGGTGCTGAGGAAGCTGCCGCCCCGGTAGCCGAGCTGCTGACAGACCGTGGTCGTGCTGTAGCCGTAGTAGGCGGAGTAGAAACCGTCGAAGTAGTCGTCGCAGACCTCCCCCCACGCGCCCGAGTGGTAGATCTGCAAGCGACCTTCCATGCCGTGCGGCCCATCCACGAGCCGGATGTCGCCCTCTCCCGGCACGCAGCGCACGCCGACCGCCTCCGAGCCCGAGCAGTTCTCGAGGTTCCAGCCGCGGAACGGGCACTGGGCGAGGGTCGGCTCGCTCCCGGTGCACTGCACGTCGTCCATCAGCGGGGTGGCGCTGCCGCCGCCGAAGCTGGTGAGGAACTGGTGACCGGTCCCGGTGTAGCCGAGCTGTCGGCAGACCACGTTCGCGAACGCGTCGCGCTGGGCGGCGACGTAGGTGTCGTCGCAGACGTCGCGCCAGGTGCCGGAGTGGAGGACCTCCACCCGCCCGTGGTTGCTGCCGTCGCCGCCGGTCAGCCGGACCGGCAGGTGATAGGTGGGCTCCACCTGACAGCTCGCGTCGCAGCCGTCGAAGGCGGTGGTGTTGCCGTCGTCGCACTCCTCACCCGCGTCGATGACGGAGTTGCCGCAGGTGGTGGTGGTGCAGAGCGACTCGTCGAAGGCGCAGGCCCCGTCGCAGCGCAGGGTGCCGCCGGTGAACCCGCGGCTCGTGCAGCTCTGGCCGGCCAGGTTGCTCCCGTCGCAGCTCTCGCCGCCGACGATCATCGAGTCTCCGCAGATCCCGGTGCAGGTCGACGGAGTGCCGGCGCAGGTCCAGCCCGACTCGACCGCGCAGCCCGCGCCGCAGCCGTCCCCCGCGCCGACGTTGCCGTCGTCGCAGGCCTCCCCGGACTCGAGGCGCCCGTTGCCGCACGCGGCCGTCGCGCAGGCGCTCTCGTCGAACGTGCAGTCCGCGTTGCACCCGAGCGTGCCCATCGTGAAGCCGCGGCTCTCGCAGCTCGCCCCGCCGAGGGCGGCGCCGTCGCACTGCTCGACGCCGTCGACGCTGCCGTTGCCGCAGTTGTGGCAGCCGGCGATCTGGAACGTGCAGTCGGGATTGCAGCCGAGCACGCCGTCGTGGAAGCCCACGTCCCCGCAGCTCGAGCCCCCGAGGTCCGCCCCGTCGCAGTCCTCGCTCCCGCCCCGCGTCCCGTCGCCGCAGTTGGCGTCGAAGCAGCCCGACTCGTCGAAGCCGCAGCCAGCGCCGCAGGCGAGCGTCCCACCCGTGTAGCCGCGGTCCGCGCAGCCGGTCCCCGCGAGGTTGGCGCCGTCGCACTCCTCGCCCTCGTCCACCGCGCCGTCTCCGCAGCGGCTGCAGTCGCGCGTGTCGAAGGTGCAGTCCGGCGCGCACGCCAGCGTTCCGCCCCCGACGAAGCCCTCGAGCTCGCAGCTGGACGCGCCCAGATCCACCCCGTCGCAGTCCTCGCCCTCGTCGATCACGCCGTTGCCGCAGGCGGACTCGGTGCACGCGTCCTTGTCGAAGGTGCAGTCCGGGAGGCAGCGCAGCTCGCCGCCCGCGTAGCCCAGGCCGGTGCAGCTCTGGCCGTCGAGGTTCGCGCCCTCGCACTCCTCGGTCCCTTCGAGGAGGCCGTCGCCACAGAGCCCGCGGACGGTGGCGTCCGGCTCCGGTGGGGGTCGCCCCGCGTCGGGCGGGCCACCACTGGCGCAGGCGACGAGGCAGACGGAGAGAAGCGAGATCCAGGCGTGGCGCATCGTGAAAACCCTCGAACGGCGGGGCCAAGGAGAAGCGGACACGCTATCACGTCGACGGGCGGAGATCCGGCGGAGGTCATGGGACGACTGGGGAAGAAGCGCGTGACGTTGTGGCTGCTGGCCACCGGCGTCATCGTCGTCCTCGTGCTCGGTGTCACCAGGTTGCAGCGCGCGATGCTCTTCCCGCGGGACCTCGTGCGGCCCGTGCCCGCCGTGCTGCGGACGCCGGGGCTCGAGCGGTGGTGGATCGAGACCTCCGAGGGGCGGGTGGAGGCGTTCTTCCTGCCCGGCGACGGCGTCGACGCAGATCACCCGGGCCCCGCGGTCCTGTTCACGCACGGCAACGCCGAGCTGATCGATCTCTGGCCCGAGCCGCTCGCGCCGTACCGGAGGATGGGCGTGAGCCTCGTGCTCGCCGAGTACCCTGGCTACGGCCGCTCCGAGGGCACGCCGAGCGAGGCGTCGATCACCGAGACCCTGCGCGCGCTGCACGCCCGCATCATGGAGGAGCCGTCGGTCGACCCGACGCGCCTCGTGCACCACGGCCGCTCGCTGGGCGGCGGCGCCATCGGGACCCTGCTCCGCGACCACCCGCCGCGCGCGCTCGTGCTGGAGTCCACCTTCACCAGCGTGCCGGACGTGGCGGCGGGCATGCACGTCCCACGCTTCCTCATCGTGGACCGGTTCGAGACGCTCGACGCGATCGGCGCGTACGACGGCCCGCTGCTCGTCTTTCACGGCACGCGCGACTCGGTGATCCCCGTGTCCCACGGCCGTCAGCTCGCCGCGGCCCATCCCAGCGCCGAGCTGGTGATCTACGACTGCGGCCACAACGACCTGCCGCCGCCGGGCTCGGACTACTGGCCGCGGATCGAGCGCTTCCTGCAAGACGCCGGCGTGATCACGGCGTCTCGCAGATGAAGCGGTTGGTCTCCCCGCAGTCCTTGTCCCCCCAGCGGGTGCGGTCCTCGAAGGCTCCGCCGTTGTCGATGGTGACGCAGTCCTGCCCGCCGAAGTCGTTGGGCTGACCACCCGACCACCGCCGGAACGTCGCGGTGCTCCCGCTCTGCCACACGAACGTGTCCTCGACCGCGCGGTCGTTGAGCCCGATCCACCAGTCGGCGTCGGCGATCATCAGCGCCGTGTTCGCCGCGGCCAGGGCCTCCGCGTCGGTCTCGAACGTAGCGAGCGAGTACCCGCGCGTGGCGCAGTAGTCGCGCGCGTCGGTCCAGGTGACCTGGCTATCGCAGAGCAGGTAGGTCGACGAGCCCCGGATCCCGCGGATGCAGCCGCAGAGGTCCATCCCCTCGTCGACCCGCCCGTCGCAGTCGTCGTCCATCGCGTTGCAGGTCTCGGTCCCGGGCGTCGGCGCGGTGCACCCGCCGAAGCTCCCGGCCGTGCACGTCTCGACGCCGCTCCCGCACGCGCTCGAGCACATCCGGGTGAGCGCCTCGTCCGTCATGCCGTCGCAGTCGTCGTCCACGCCGTTGCACGTCTCGGTGCCCACCGGCGGCGCCGTGCAGCCCGCGAAGACGCCGGCGGTGCATGTCTCCATGCCGCTCCCACACGCGGTGGAGCACGCTCGCGTGAGCGCCTCGTCGGTCATCCCGTCGCAGTCGTCGTCCATGCCGTTGCACGTCTCGGCGCCGACCGGGGGCGCGGTGCAGCCCGCGAAGACGCCGCCCGAGCATGTCTCCATGCCCGATCCACACGCGGTGGAGCACGCCTGCGTGAGCGCCTCGTCGGTCATCCCGTCGCAGTCGTCGTCCGCGCCGTTGCAGGTCTCGGCGCCGACCGGGGGCGCGTCGCACGCGCCGAAGCTTCCGTCGACGCACGCCTCCACGCCCGCCCCGCACGCGGTGGAGCAGGGTCGGCTGACGCCCTCGTCGACGAGGCCATCGCAGTCCTCGTCTCGCGCGTCGCAGGTCTCGGCGCTCGCGACGCACCCATCCGGCGGCGGGCCGGTGTCGGGGCGACCGGTGTCGGGTCGGCCGGTGTCGGGTCGGCCGCCGTCCGCGCCCCCGTCGCCCACGTCGGCGTCCAGTGGGCTCGCGTCCACCGCGTCGACCGGCTGCAAGCCGCTCCGCTGCAGGCTGCAGCCTGCGAAGACGAGACAGGTGAGAGTGATGGAGACACGTCCGGGCATGCGCAAACCTCCCGCGCGGACGGAGTCTAGCAGCGCGCGGCGAAGATGCGCGTGATGGATCGGCGAGCGCGACGTCGCGTCCAGCGCGGCGGGCCGACGACGAAATGCTTCAGCATTTCGGAGGAGCGACTGGCGCGCTTGGCGCGGCGTCCCGCCGGCGAGGCGCGCGCAGTCATTTTCGCCGCGCGCTGCTAGCACCCCTGACGGGTTGCGAGCCCGCGCCCGGACGCCAAGGATGGGCGGGTGACCGCCCCCCTCTTTGATGGCCCTGGCCTCGTCACGCGACACGTCCGCGTGCCCAAGTCGGAGGTCTCGTGGCTCCGCTACGTCGTCGAGGCGTATGACGGGCTCGCCAACGTGCACGTCGCGAAGGGCGGCCGGGTCACCCTCGTCGCGCCCGCCAGCCAGTCGAAGACCCTGGACGCGGTCCTGTCGGAGCTCGCGGCGGAGATGACGCTGGAGCGGCTCGGCGCCCCCTGATCGAAGGGTGACGGGCTCGATAGGTGACGGGCTCGATAGGTGACGGGGACGCCAGCGTGAGCCGGCGTCCCCGTCTTCTCGTGGTGTGTGGGGGGAGGAGGAAGGAGAGGAGAAGATCAGGCGCTGAGGGGCGAGTCGGCGTCGGCGCCGCCGCCCGCGCGCGGGGTGGGGTCGACCGGCTCGGGCAGGTCGTCGTCGAGCGCGAGCGAGAAGACCTCGCGCATGTCGGCGACGAAGACGATCTCGAGCTCGTCGCGCACCGACTCGGGGATCTCGTCGAGGTCGCGCCGGTTCTGCTCGGGCAAGAGCACCCGGGTGAAGCCCGCGCGGTGCGCCGCGAGGACCTTGGACTTGATGCCGCCCACCGGGAGCACCCGGCCGCGCAGCGTCGCCTCACCGGTCATCGCGGTGTCCGGCCGCACGCGGCGGCTCGTGAGCAGCGACGCCAGCGCGGTGAACATCGTGACGCCCGCGCTCGGCCCGTCCTTCGGCACCGCGCCCGCCGGCACGTGGATGTGGAGATCGCTCTCCTCGAGGAAGCCCGGGTCGATCCCGAGGTCGTCCGCGTGCGTCCGCAGGTAGGCGAGCGCCGCGCGGGCCGACTCGGTCATGACCTCACCGAGCTTGCCGGTGATCTCGAGCTTGCCCTTGCCCTTCATCCGGGTGGACTCGACGTAGAGCACGTCTCCGCCCACCGGCGTCCAGGCCAGGCCCGCCGCCACGCCCGCGGGGCGCGCGCGCTCGGCGACCTCCTGGAAGAACTTCGGCCGCCCGAGGTGCTTCTGCAGGTGTTCGACCGCCATGCGCACCGGCTCGGGGGCCTTCGCCTCCGTCGTGTCCGCCGGCAGGCGCCGCGCCCAGTCGAGCGCGACGGCCCGGCACAGCTTGGCGAGCTCGCGGCTCAGCTGCCGCACGCCGGCCTCTCGGGTGTAGTCACGGATGATCGCGTCGAGCGCCCCGTCCTCGAGCGCGAGCGCGCCCTCCGACAGGCCGTGCTTCTCGAGCTCCTTCGGCAGCAGATGCCGCTCGGCGATGGTCCGCTTCTCTTCCGTGGTGTAGCCGCTCACCTCGATGATCTCGAGGCGGTCGCGCAGCGGCGCGCTGATCGTCGAGAGATCGTTGGCGGTGGCGATGAAGAGCACCTCCGAGAGATCGAAGGGCATCTCCAGGTAGTGGTCGGTGAAGGCGTGATTCTGCTCGGGGTCGAGGACCTCGAGGAGCGCCGCCTCCGGGTCGCCCTGCCAGCCGCGGCCGAGCTTGTCGACCTCGTCGAGCACGACCACCGGGTTCTTCACCTTCGCCTTGCGGAGCGCGGAGAGGATGCGACCCGGCAGCGCGCCGATGTAGGTGCGCCGATGACCGCGGATCTCCGCCTCGTCCCGCACGCCGCCGAGCGAGATGCGCTGCAGCGGCCGGCCCGTGGCGCGGGCCACCGACTGCGCGAGCGACGTCTTGCCCACGCCGGGCGGGCCGACGAGGCAGAGGATGGTGCCGCGCGCGGAGCCGCTCAGCTTGAGCACCGCCATGTGCTCGAGGATGCGCTTCTTCGGCTCGTCGAGGTGCTCGTGGTCTTCTTCGAGCACCGTCTCGACGGCGGTCAGGTCGTCGCTCGCCGGAGCGCGCTCGTCCCACGGCAGCTCGGCCACCAGCTCGAGGTACTTGCGGGTGAGCTGCGCGTCGGGGCTCTGCTGCCCCATCGACTCGAAGCGCTTCAGCTCGCGGTCGATCTGCTCGCGCACCTCGTCGGGCACGCTCAGCGACTCGAGCTTCTCGCGCAGCGGGTCGAGGTCCTCGTCGTCGCCGCCGAGCTGCTTCTGGATGGCCTTGAGCTGCTCGCGCAGCACGGCCTCCTTCTGGTTCTTGCCCAGCGACTGCCGCACCTCGCTGTCGATCGACTCGCGCAGCTCCGCCGCCGCGCGCGCCTTCGCCACCAGGTCGACCACCAGACGCAGGCGCTCGACCACGTCGAGCTCGAGGAGGACGTCGATGCGCCCCTCGCCCGCCGCGTCGATCATCACCGCGAGGCGATCGGCGAAGCGGCTCGGGTCCTTCTCGCCGTCGAGCAGCGCCTTGAAGGCGCGGTCGCCCATGTTCATCTCGAGCAGCCGGTCGCGGAGCGAGCGCGCCAGCGCCTCGGCCTCCGGCGCGTCCGCGTCGAGCTCGGCCAGCGGCTCGGCGTGGACACGGAGGTACGGCTCCTCGCCCTCGAGCGAGACGAGCCGGCAGCGCTCGATGCCCTCGACGAGCACGAGCACGCCGCGGTTGCCGCGCTCGGACTTCTGCTTGACCCGGACGCGCACGCCGACCGAGTGCAGGTCGTCGAGGCGCGGGTCCTTCTCGGACGGATCCCGCTGCACGCCGACGACGAAGGTCCCGCCGACCGGCACCGCGTCGGCGAGCGCGCGGCTGCGACGCCGCCCGATGGGGAGGCTGACGAACGCTCCCGGAAGCACCATTCCACTGCGGAGGGGCAAGAGCGGCAGCGGTCGCTCGAAGTTTTCGACGCTCATGATCGAGCTGTCCTTTCCAAGGCCGGGATGACGACCCTTTGCGTGAGTGATGAATGGAATCTAAAATCATTCATCGCTCAGTCAACGACTGGACGTCGCCCTCCGAGGCCTTATGAATGAGCCCGACCGCCGCCTGCTGATCCTCGAAGCCGCTGGACGATTGTTCCGTCATTACGGGCCTTTCAAGACCACCGTGGCCGACATCGCGAGGGAGGCACGGGTCGGCGTGGGCACGGTCTACCTCGAGTTTCGCACCAAGGACTCCATTCTGGGTGCGCTCTCGAGCCGCCGCCACGACGACGTGCTCCAGGCCATCGAGCGCGCCTGGGGAGACGGCCAGCCCGCGGCCGAGCGGCTCGCCGCCGCGCTCACCGCGCGGGTCGACGCGTTCTTCGCCAACGCCGAGGGCCCTCACGGGGCGGACCTGTTCGGCTGCGCCTGCCCGGGCGTGGAGGACGCGCACCGCAGCTTCGCCCAGCGCGAGCGGGACCTCTTCACGGGCTTCCTCCGCGCGGCGGCCGAGCGCGGCGAGCTGCGCGCCCCGGAGCCCGCGCGCGACGCCCACACCCTGCTGCTCGCCTACCGCGCCTTCGCGCCGCCCGCGATCTTCCAGAGCCCCCGCGCCCAGGTCGCCGAAGAGCTCGAGCGCCTCCACCGCCTCGTCCTCGACGGCCTCCGCCCTTAACAGTCCGTTGACCCGCGCGGCCATTCTTTCGCGGGGGCGTCTTGCCGACGCGCGGGCGCGACGCATGATGCGGGCGACTTCAGCATGGACGCGAGAAACCACATGGCCCCTCTCCTCATCGGCGGCGTCGAGGTGCTCCCGGGGGAGCGCAAGACCATCGAGATCCCGGTGGCGCGGGTGCCCACGGCCGCGGACCTCTCGATGCCGGTGCACGTGGTGCGCGGCAAGAAGCCCGGGCCGAGCCTCTTCGTCAGCGCGGCGGTGCACGGGGACGAGATCAACGGCGTCGAGATCGTCAACCGGCTGCTCCGGACCAAGGCGCTCGCCCGGCTCAAGGGCACGCTGATCGCGGCGCCGGTGGTGAACGTCTTCGGCTTCATCGGCTACTCGCGCTACCTCCCCGACCGTCGGGATCTCAACCGGTCCTTCCCCGGCTCGGAGCGCGGCTCGCTCGCGGGGCGCCTCGCGAACATCTTCATGGAGGAGGTCGTCCGGAACGCGACGCACGGGATCGATCTCCACACGGGCGCGCTGCACCGGACGAACCTGCCCCAGCTGCGGATCACCGAAGGCGACGAGAACGCGCTCGAGATGGCGCGGCACTTCGGGGCGCTGGTCGCCCTGGAGTCCAAGACCCGCGACGGCTCGCTGCGCGCCGCGGTGGCCGAGGAGGGCGTCCCGCTCCTGGTCTACGAGGGCGGCGAGGCGCTCCGCTTCGACGAGTGGGCCATCCGCCCCGGGCTGCGCGGGGTCCTCGGCGTGATGCACCACCTCGGGATGCTGACGCGCCGCAAGGACGCCAAGCGCATCGAGCCCATCGTGGCGAGCCAGAGCCGCTGGGTGCGCTCCCCCGTGGGTGGGATCCTCCGCGCGCGGGTCTCGCTGGGGTCGCGGGTGGAGCAAGGCGACGTGATCGGAACCATCGGCGATCCCTTCGGCCACGACCCGACGGAAGTGCAGGCGCCGCACGCGGGCATCGTGATCGGCAAGACCCAGCTGCCGGTGGTCAACGAAGGCGACGCGCTCTTTCACCTGCTCGCGATCGGCGACGAGCACGAGGAGGAGTCGCTCGAGCCCATCGAGCAGTGGCAGGCCGAGGTGGTCGGCGACGGCTTCGATCCCGAGGATCCGGCGGGGCGCCGGGACTGAGCGTCAGGCCTCGCAGCGCGCGGCGAAGATGCGCGTGATGGATCGGCGAGCGCGACGTCGCGTCCAGCGCGGCGGGCCGACGACGAAATGCCTCAGCATTTCGGAGGAGCGACCGGCGCGCTGGGCGCGGCGTCCCGCCGGCGATCCATCGCGCGCAGTCATTTTCGCCGCGCGCTGCTAGGACTACTTGGTCACATGTCGGCGGATGATCGCGACGGACAGTGGTTTCGGGCGCGCCGCGACGATGAAGGAGGGGCTTTCAGCCCCTTCGAAGAGGAGCGACGCGCCCGGAGCCGCTGAACGAGCGAGGGCCGT